>CAMQZF010000084.1 GCA_947039525.1 uncultured Photobacterium sp.
CATTAAACGTACATATCATTAGCGCCCAAAATGAAAGAAGAAAAATCGACGTAGAGAAGAAATATAGTGAAATAAAGACAAAATGATAAATCAAGAAAAATAAATTTTTTTATCTTTATAAGTGATCATTTACCATTGAAAATTTCACTGATATGGAAGCATAAGTGAACACCAGTTAGTAACTACTAACATTTCTCATGAATCAAGCAAATGGATCCCCATCACTTAAAACTTAACGTCTTGCAAAAGACATTTATCAACACTATCTTATCTTCCAAGCCAAAAACCACCATCTAAAGCACTGTATATTATGTTTATTTATTAAATCCGATCAATATTTGCACGGGGGTGTAAAATCAAAATCTTCCCCTCTTACTGGAGACTTAATCCAAATAAATCTGTCAAAAAATCAAGTTAACGCTTAAGTACTAACCATATCGAAAATCTAAATACAATAATTAAGGAGAAAAATTAATGAACCCAGATTGGTTTTTAGTTGCCATTGGTTTAGTACAGCTTGGATTTATGATCGGTCGTCGATAAAACAATCTCAGCACTTCAAACCTCCCGAAGTGCGAGATCCAATTAAAAACGCCAAATAAAATGAGAAAAATCGGTACCGCTAAAATGAAAGGAAAATTATACGTGAAGATAATAAACCGACCAGTCAGCACAAAGAATAAAAGACAGAAAGCACATACTCCATTCTTATGAAGAATAATACTAAAAACCACAAAAACATGTCCATTTGGTCGATAAAAAAGCAGTGTCGAATTCTTATTCAATTGATGAAAATCAAGAAAAATAAATTTTTTTTTATCTTTATAAGTGATCATTTACCATTGAAATTTTCACTAATATTGAAGCATAAGCGAAAGCCAGTTAGTAACCACTAACATTTCTCATGGATCAAGCAAATGGATCCCCACTACTTAAAACTTAACGTCTTGCAAAAGCCATTCATCAACACTATCTTGTAACCACATGAGCTCAACACCCCTATATATAGTGTTTTTGTTAAATTTCAAATAAACTTCATTTACAAGTTTTTTAAATTTGTTAACTCAGAAAAAAACAAGAATATCTATTTTACAGATGATTGGATAACGACTAAAAATGACTCAACCGTTGACTGTAACCAAGCGTGATGGACGTAAAGAAAGTATTGATTTGGAAAAAATCCACCGAGTGTTGGATTGGGCAGCAGAAGGATTAGAACACGTCTCTGTCTCTCAAGTTGAATTAAAGTCTCATATCCAATTTTACGATGGAATCAAAACAGAAGATATCCACGAAACCGTGATCAAAGCGGCCGCGGATCTTATTTCAGAACAAACGCCAGATTACCAATACATGGCTGCCCGTTTGGCTGTCTTCCATTTACGTAAAAAAGCGTACGGTCAATTTGAGCCGCCAAAATTGTTTGATCACGTATCAAACTTGGTTCAAAAAGGAAAATACGATCATCATCTGTTAGAGGATTACACAGCGGAAGAATTCGCCATTATGGATGGATTCATTGAGCATTGGCGTGATATGAACTTCTCTTATGCTGCAGTAAAGCAGTTAGAGGGTAAGTATCTGGTTCAAAATCGTGTGACAGGCGAAATTTACGAAAGCGCTCAGTTCTTATACATTTTAATTGCCGCTTGTTTATTTGCTAAATATCCAAAAGAAACGCGTCTTAGCTACATTCAACGTTTTTACGATGCTGTTTCAACCTTTAAGATTTCGTTACCGACACCAATCATGTCTGGAGTTCGTACGCCAACACGTCAATTCAGCTCTTGTGTCCTGATTGAATGTGATGACAGCTTAGATTCAATCAATGCAACAGCAGGCTCTATCGTACGTTACGTATCACAACGTGCAGGTATTGGTATCAATGCTGGCCGCATTCGTGCTTTGGGCTCTGAAATTCGCGGTGGTGAAGCTTTCCACACAGGTTGTATTCCATTTTATAAGTACTTCCAAACCGCAGTGAAGTGTTGTTCACAAGGTGGCGTTCGTGGTGGTGCTGCGACATTATTCTACCCAATTTGGCACCGTGAAGTTGAATCCCTGCTGGTTCTCAAAAATAACCGCGGCGTAGAAGAGAACCGTGTTCGTCATATGGACTACGGTGTTCAATTGAATAAATTGATGTATACCCGTTTGATCAAAGGTCAGAATATTTCTTTATTCTCGCCTTCTGATGTACCAGGAATGTACGACGCTTTCTTTGCGGATCAAGACGAATTTGAACGTCTTTACTTAAAATACGAACAAGATGAGAGCATTAAAAAGCAAACGATTCGTGCTGTAGACCTGTTCTCATTGTTAATGCAAGAGCGTGCATCAACTGGTCGTATTTACATTCAAAACGTTGACCACTGTAATACACACAGTCCATTTGATCCAAGCGTGGCACCGATTCGTCAATCAAATTTATGTTTAGAAATCGCCTTACCAACAAAACCACTCAACAACGTTGATGATGAAAATGGTGAGATTGCGTTATGTACATTGTCAGCTTTCAACCTAGGTGCGATTAAAAATCTAGATGAGTTAGAAGAGTTAGCCGATCTGACCGTACGTGCATTAGATGCCCTATTAGATTATCAAGACTACCCACTCCCAGCCGCACGACGTTCAACCATGAACCGACGTACTTTGGGTGTCGGTGTTATTAACTACGCATACTACCTTGCAAAACACGGTGTGAAATATTCAGATGGATCAGCAAATAATCTGACTCACCAAGCCTTTGAAGCAATTCAATATTACTTACTGAAAGCATCAATGCGTTTGGCGAAAGAACAAGGGCCATGTTTAGCCTTTAATGAAACAACCTATGCACAAGGTATCTTACCCATTGATACCTACAAGCGTGAAATTGATAAGATTTGCACCGAAGAATTGCATTACGATTGGGAAACGTTGCGTCAAGAAATCCAAACTCACGGGCTTCGTAACTCAACGTTAACGGCATTAATGCCGTCAGAAACGTCATCACAAATATCAAACGCGACCAATGGTATTGAACCACCACGCGGTTATGTTTCAATTAAAGCGTCAAAAGATGGCATCTTGAAACAAGTGGTACCTGAATACCAGAAATACAAAGATAACTACGAGTTATTATGGAACATCGGTGGCAATGATGGCTATTTACAGCTAGTTGGCATCATGCAAAAATTCATTGATCAGGCCATTTCAGCGAACACCAATTACGATCCGAATCGTTTTGATGCTGGAAAAGTACCAATGAAAACCTTGCTAAAAGACCTATTAACCGCGTATAAACTCGGGGTAAAAACACTGTACTATCACAACACCCGTGATGGTGCCTCTGATGCACAAGGCGATATGAACGCTGACGACTGCACCAGCTGTAAAATTTAAGATACTCAACAAATGCATAAAAAGGGAGCCCATATGGCTCCCCTTTCAATTCTCGAGGATACAATGGCTTATAGCACTTTTTGTCAAACCCAAAATAATCAGCTAGAAGAACCGATGTTTTTTGGTCAATCCGTCAATGTTGCTCGCTATGACCAGCAAAAATTCGAAATTTTTGAAAAATTGATTGAAAAACAATTATCCTTTTTCTGGCGACCAGAAGAAGTGGATGTATCTGGTGATCGCATTGATTACAATAACTTGCCAGAACATGAAAAGCACATTTTCATCAGTAACTTAAAATACCAAACGTTACTCGATTCTATTCAAGGTCGCAGTCCTAACGTTGCTTTATTGCCAATCGTATCGATTCCAGAACTAGAAACGTGGATTGAAACATGGTCATTCTCTGAAACCATTCACTCACGTTCATACACACATATTATTCGTAATATTGTTAATAATCCTTCAGTGATATTTGATGATATCGTTGGCAATGAAAATATCATTAAACGTGCCGGAGATATTTCCAAATATTATGATGAACTGATTACCTGCACGAACGATTATCACCGCCTAGGTGAAGGTACTCATCAAGTCAATGATGAAACATTGCACGTTAATCTGCGTGATATTAAAAAGAAACTGTATTTGTGTTTAATGTCAGTCAATGCATTAGAGGCTATCCGTTTCTACGTCAGCTTTGCCTGCTCTTTTGCATTTGCAGAACGTGAACTGATGGAAGGCAATGCAAAAATCATCAAGCTTATTGCTCGTGATGAATCATTGCACCTGACAGGCACACAACATATGTTGAATTTGCTGCGTACAGGTCAAGATGACCCTGAACTTGCCGAAATCGCACAAGAATGCGAATCAGAATGTTTTGATTTATTTAAAGCGGCAGCAGAGCAAGAAAAAGAATGGGCTGAATACCTATTTAAAGATGGATCGATGATTGGCTTAAACAAAGACATTCTTTGTCAATATGTTGAATATATTACAAATTTACGCATGAGTGCAGTAGGTTTAAATATTGCCTACCCATTAGCGACACAAAATCCAATCCCGTGGATTAACTCATGGTTGTCTTCGGATAATGTTCAAGTAGCCCCACAGGAAGCTGAGATTTCGAGCTACTTAGTCGGACAAATTGACAATGACATTCACGCAGATGATTTGGGTGACTTTGAACTGTGAGTCAAGTAACACTAATCGTTAACGGTCAAAAGGTTCATGGCAATCGCCATGAACCAATTTTGGTGCAATTAGAAAAAGCAGGATTTAAACCAGAATACCAATGCCGTAATGGTGTATGTGGAGCCTGTCGATGCACTTTAAAAAACGGAAAGATAAAGCATCATAATGTGATGGCATTTATCGGTCCCAACGAAGTATTATCCTGCAGCGCTACACCATTAACGGATATAAACATTGAGTTTGTGTATCAAATCGAAAAATCACAAATGGAAGAGTCTTAATTCTTCGTTAGACTGAATCTATCTCAATACCACCTTTTTTCTCTTTCTCTCTATCAATCACGAGTCTTCCAACTGTGTAAGCCATTGATGCATTAGTTGCCAAGAGATAGAATCAGAACGGGGCCATTTATAACCATCACCAACTTCTGCATACGGTAAAAACTGCTTAAGTTCAGAGCGAGAAAACCATTTAGCTTCAGTCAGCTCATCTCGATCAATCGACAATGCTTCTGTACTTGCGGTAGCCGTAAAACCAATCATTAAACAGGTTGGAAATAGCCAAGGTTGAGTCGCAACATAGTGTACATTATCAACAGTAATACCCGATTCTTCGAATACTTCACGACAAACGGCTTGTTCCAACGTTTCACCCTGATCAACATACCCAGCAAGACAAGAAAACACATTTTCAGTCCATTGAATATTTCGCCCTAACAAAACGCGTTCAACTCCGTCATTAAAGACTTTGGTCACAGTCATAATAACGGCAGAATCCGTACGAGGGAATGTTTGATATCCACAGTTTTTGTCAGAACAAATAACCGTATTACCCCCTTCCAAAGCACGAGTTAAATGCCCACACCGTCCACAAAATCGATTATGGCGATGCCAATACGACAAACCATAGCTTAACATCAATAAAGAGGCCGTTTGATTATCCAAATGCGCTGAAATGTCCCTCAAAGCATGCCATTTACCAGTAGGAAGGCACAGAGATTGATCACAAAAATCGGTGATATCAACGACAAATAATGGGCAAGCGTTTTGTAGGCCAAGAAAAATTGGCGAAAAATTTCTTTTTGATAAAATATCAACAACTTGAGAATAAGAACAGAAAATAGGCTGATAAGAATCAACATTTAATAAATGCAGACCTTTAGAAACAATTAAAAATGATCCTACCCTTAATTGTTCATCCAACCAAATAGATTGTTTACGCTCAATAGAGCATCGATTTAAAACTAAATCAGAGAACATGAGTGAGGCTGATTTTGAAATTTTATTCACCATTAACGACCTTTATTTCATGATAAATCATCATAAAACAGAAATATTTAAATAAACATATAGAAAGACTGTTTAATAAATCTTCATTCAATTTAACAAGAACGACTACTTTTAACACAACAAATTCAAAAAACCGACATTCTCATCACTATTTATAATAAAGATACTAGGTAAGTCTATGATTTTCAGCTACCCTTCTGTCTCCATAATTAACCTGAAACGTGATCTGAATGGCTCTCTCATTTTCTCTCTTTGATTCTTTACAATCACCAGTTTGGATTTTTGATATCGAAAAGAAAAAAATTGTGTGGGTTAATACTGCCGCTTTACCATTATGGGAATCTCATTCAAAAGAAGAATTGCTGGCACGAAATTTCAGTCATGACATGTCACAAGCAGTCACCGCATTACTAAACCATTATCAAGACTGTTTTTATAAAAAAGAAACCATCAAAACATGGTGGAGTTTCACCCCAAATCACATTCTAAAACGAGCGTTATGCCACTTTTCTGGTATTGAGTTAGAAGATAAAAGCATGGGAATGCTTGTCCAAGTCATCGCTGAAGAGTCTTCATTACGTCGTGAATTAGCCTTTTCTAACTGTTCCAACTTGGCTTTATTATTTGATGAAACTGGGCAGTTACTCAGTAAAAATGAAGCATTTCGATTAACTTATGGTCATCACTTGGTCAGTTTAAATAATTTTCTCGGGGATGAAAATCTTGCGGAAAAATGGATCAAAAAAGCCCAGAAAAACACCAACCAAACCTACAAACATTTATGTTGGACAGGAAAGTCTCATCATTGGTTTAACCTAGAAACACATTGGTTAAGCCAAGAAAAACAACTCCTCTTGCATTTAACCAACATTAGCCAAGAAGTTGAAACGCTTAAGCAAGCCAAATACAACGCCGAACATAATTACCTAACAGGGTTATTAAATCGACGAGGCATCACCAAAGCGATCCAAAAATCACATCATAAAGATCATCCTTATAGTGTCCTTTTCTTAGACATAGACGGTTTCAAGATGATCAATGACACGTATGGACACAGTATTGGCGATAAGCTATTACGCGCAATTGCACTGCGCTTACAAGAAACATTAAATTATGATGGTTTACTTGCACGTTTTGGCGGTGATGAGTTTTTAATTCAAGTTAAGCATCAACGTATTCCTAATGTAGAATTATTTAGTCAGCGTATTATTCATGAGCTCAATCGCCCCTTTCATCTGAAATCAGTGGGTGAGCTTTCTATTGGCTGCAGTATTGGTATTGCTCGTTTTCCAGCAGATGCTGATAACATCGAAACCTTAATTACTCAAGCCGATATGGCAATGCACCAAGCAAAAATACGCGGACGTAATTGCAGCCATTACTTTACTCCTGCGATGGCAAATGCTTTACATCGTAAAATGTTGCTTCGCCATCATTTAAACGCGGCTTTTGAGCACAATAATTTTGAATTATATTATCAGCCAATCGTTAAGCTTAGTGACCAAAAATTAAAAGGCTTTGAGGTATTAATGCGCTGGAATGACAATGAACTTGGACAAATATCACCAGCTGAATTCATTTCATTAGCAGAAGAAACAGGGCAAATCATTGAACTAGGACAATGGGTACTAAAAACCGCCTGTAAACAACTGGAAATATGGAAAAAAAAATACAATGTCGAATTAATGGTCAGTGTAAACATATCAAAAATTCAATTACAGCCTAATCTTGCCCCAATGGTGAAACAACTCCTAAAAAACCACAATATTAAACCGAGCCAATTTGCTTTAGAGCTGACAGAATCGACCATGATGCAAGATTATGACGATGCCAAGCAAAGTCTGGTTGATCTTGCTGCATTGGGTATCGAACTTTATTTAGACGATTTTGGTACTGGATATTCTTCGTTATCACAGTTGCAAGACTTACCGATCACAACAGTAAAGCTGGATCGTTGTTTTGTCCAAGGTACTCATCAAGGTAGCCAAGCCATTTGTAAAGCAACCTACGCCATTTGCAAAGCATTAGGATTAAAAGTGGTCGCAGAAGGTGTTGAAGAACAAGAGCAATTGGATTGGTTAAATGAACTCGGCTTTGATTATGGGCAAGGTTTTTACCTAGCGAAACCTATGCCCACAACGGATCTTGAACGTATTTATTTACAGCCACTTTTAAACTCAAGACTCGCCTAAATATGCCTGAATGAGTATATTACGAGGGGTTAAGGGTTTTGAACAAAAAGTGCCAAAATGAACATGATAATGATGTTCTTCCAAAAAACACACTCGATCCAAAATCAACCACAACTCTAAAGGTCGTCGAAAAGCCTGCCGTAGTAATTCTAATCGCTGGATCCAGTCAAATCGTTCTTTTCCAAATCTTTGCCAGTAAGGAAAATCCACATCAGCTGGCAATACCAGCTCTTTTTGTAATGCCGCCCAGCGACAAAATGATTCAAACCCTAACTGTAACTCAACTTTTGGCACACTCGGAATTGGCAAATAAGAGGAAGAAGACAAAAGATATTTTTGCAACGCATCAAATCCTAGGCGATAAGGAACCTCGGTGAAACGTTGTTGACGCACTGAATTTCCTGCTGTCACGCTCTCCTGCAAAGGCAACTTTAAATCACGTTTCGACAACACTAATTCACTCAGTCTTGCCCTTTTAGATAAAGGCTGATATTCCTCAGTTTGAATCAAATGATAACAACAAGGCGAAATGCTGATCGCCCGACAACTAACCTCGACCCCTTTTTTCAATAAACCAACATGCAAATCACCACAAGCGTGCAAGGCAACCGCATGTTGCTCTTTTTGAATTAAATCTCTGCTTTTTTCAGCAAAAGCATCACCTTCGACAAACGTAATCGGTAACTGCCAATACTTCGCAATTTGACGCCCAGCTTTACACAACTCCCCTTGCCACTCAAGACTAACCACAGGAAATTGAGTTACTTGCGATAAAAACCGCCCTAAATGCCCTTTTCCTGCACACCACTCTAACCAAGGCAACTGAGTATGAGTTAATGCATTATAGAAGGCTTGGATTTGTTGCCATTTTCGACCCGGAATACCCGAATCAAAATCACGTGGTAAAGAGCCAGACAAAACGGTTTGAGGCTGGGGTAAAACCACACATTCGGATAACAAGGATAACGATGTAATTTCTGACACATAAGGCTGTAAATCAGCGATTAATCTCTGACTATCGGCAAGATATACCGCAATCTCATCAGAGCTCAGTGACATTAACCAAGTATATAAATCTGGATAACGATCCGCCCACTGTTGTGGATCCTGATCAAATGCGGTCCATTGCCAAAACTCTCGTAAATGCCATAACGCTGAATCCAAAGCATCAAACTGAATCGAATGATTAATCATAACAACTGAAGTTCGCTTTCATTCTAAAAAAAGGAATAGTAACAAAATTATTAAGAATGAGACTGAAAATTCATTTTTTGATAGAAATCAGAAGACAATAAACTTAAAAAATTCACGACAGCCTCTGTGAATATCGCATCCTTTTTAAACCATAAATGCCCTTGCTCATAACCCAATGATAATGGTGCTTTTTGCCAATGGATCAAATTCGAAGACGGTGGTAAATCATCGTAATGTGTTGTCCAAATTCCGATGGCTTGCTCTGACCCGACATAAGAATGTAAGACATCAACACTATCAGCTGTACAGATAATATTGGGCTTTATCCCTTTTTTTTGAAACTTATGGGTAATAGATACCGATGAAGATCGTTCAACGATCAAAGGATAATTCTGTAAATCGAATAAAGAGACATTATCGTGGCTTAATTCATGATTGTTCGGTAAACAAAGAGCATAATGCCATTGATAACAAGGCAGAGAAATGCCGT
This sequence comes from uncultured Photobacterium sp., assembly GCA_947039525.1. Lineage (GTDB taxonomy): Bacteria > Pseudomonadota > Gammaproteobacteria > Enterobacterales > Vibrionaceae > Photobacterium. Next base: position 9,747 of record CAMQZF010000084.1, read on the forward strand.
CAGCAACTGATAGAGAATCAGAGGTTATACCCACATCTACTTTTCCTGATTCAAGCCATTGCATCAGCATAATCGCATCACTTTGATACACTTTAATTTCTAAATCAGGATATTGATCTGAAGAAGAAAGAATTAAAGGCAATAACCAATGATGATGCTGAGAATTAGTGACACCAATACACAAACTGTGATGGCGATTATGAACATTCACTTGTAATGTACTTTTCAGTGTATCCACCTGATGAATAACACTTCTTGCCATACTCAACACTTCTCGGCCAGAGAGGGTTAATCCGATTAAATGCCGACCATGACGCTCAAATATATCCACTCCTAATTCATATTCAAGTGACCGAATCTGACGACTAATTCCCGATTGTGAGGTATATAAAGTATTAGCAGCCGCAGAAACATTAAAATGATGCTTGGTAATTTCGATGACATAACGCAATTGCTGTAACTTCATTTGATTCGAGATTCCCTCTCTCTATCAATATTCATTTGATCACCATTAAAACACGAAGGCATCATTAATCATTTACACTTTAAGTAGTAAGACATTGATATTGTGTTGCTTATCTCACTTTATTAACTGAAAAAATAAAATCCGTTACGAATTACGCTCTCTTCGATAAGGTAAGAAAAAAACAATAATGTGATCTTATGATATTTGAACTTTCTATAATTCTAGTAAGCCTATTATTAATATTAATTATTGGCTATAACGCACTAGTACAATATCGACAAAAGCGTGATTATGAACAACAGCAACAGCTACAACATCATCTTGGCATATTAAGAAAAATGGAACAGTTGTTAAATGCTCAACATACATTGCCAATCAGTCATACCTTATTGCATTCTATCTATCGTAAAATGACCCACAGCTTAGAGCTACTGTGCCAAGAGCACACGCCACAGCAAGCTGAACATCAAAAGCAATACAACGAATTAAATCAACAAATGAAAGTCATCGCCCAACAATCGAATGAAACTGTAATAAGCCCACTAAACTTACCACAGCACGCCAAAGAGATGGGGGCACTCTTACAGCAGACTAAACAATTAAAACACCTTATTTCAAACACACAGCCTTCGAGAGAGATCCCCATTGAAAGCCTTCAAAAAGAAAGTAAACGCTTAGAAAGGCTTCAATTAACCCTACGTATTGAAAGTTCAAT
>CAMQZF010000085.1 GCA_947039525.1 uncultured Photobacterium sp.
ACTAAATATGATTGATTCAATCAATTCACCTCAAAAATATACATATCAATAATCTAGGAGCACTACCGATTTATCTAACTTTTAAACTTTTAATCAAAAAATATAGCAATTATAATTAATGATTCCAAACTATCGATTACATATATAGAAGCATTAATAATGCTTAACTCATTTCGACTATTCGCAAACCTGATAGTAATATCTGCAATAGATCAAGACTGATCTATAGTTAATATATATGTTTATATGAAAGTCTTATAAAAGTATAAACACTAACTCACTCAGATCAATTTATTTACCTTAATGAGAAATAGAATCACTTTATAAAAAATATTCTTTATAAAAAAGACATGCTACCGCCCCTGAGTCATAGCCTCAAAGCCGAAAATCACTAAAGTTTTCATCATTATATGTGACTATCATCATAACATCAAAATCATACTCCAAAAGAATGTAAATACAAATACGGATGCATAAAAGGAATATCCATTTAAAATTCACCATTGTTGGTAAAAAGAACAATAGGTACACTGTCCGGTAAATTTTTGAGTGAAAAATCGACATTTAATGCGATTTTTATAGCTTTTTATTGCCACAGAAAAGAAGAAATAATGATCAATAACACCGATAAAATTGTGTGGAGTGCGTGTACGGTCAATTGCGGAAGCCGTTGCCCATTGCGCATGCACGTTACCGATGGAAAAATCACTTGGGTGGAAAATGACACCACAGGTTTGGATGAGTATGGTGCTCACCAAATTCGCGCCTGTTTACGTGGTCGTTCGATGAAACAGCGCATCTATAATGAGGATCGCTTAAAGTACCCAATGAAGCGTATCGGTGAGCGCGGTGAGGGAAAGTTCGAACGAATCACATGGGAAGAAGCTTTTGATACGATCGCTCAGCGATTAAAAAATACCATCCAAACCTACGGCAATGAAGCGGTTTACCTAAACTACGGCACAGGCACATTAGGGGGAACCGTTACTAAGTCATGGCCTCAAAATAGCTCATTAATCGCGCGTTTAATGAACTTATGTGGTGGTCATCTTAATCACTATGGTGACTATTCAACCGCACAAATCACCGCTGGCTTAAATTACACTTATGGTGATTGGGCCGATGGCAACAGCAGTACAGATCTAGTCAATAGTAAGCTCATTGTCATGTTCGGTAATAACCCAGCCGAAACTCGTATGAGTGGTGGTGGTGTTACTTATCAACTATCTGAAGCCCGTCAACGCGGTAATGCTAAAATGATCGTCATCGATCCACGCTATACCGACACCGCTTCAGGCCGTGAAAACCAATGGATTCCCATTCGTCCCGGTACCGATGCGGCGTTAGTTGCCGGTATTGCGCATGTTTTAATTACAGAAAACATGGTTGATCAAGCCTTCGTCGATAAATACTGCATTGGCTATGATGAAAAAACATTGCCGGAAAGCGCCCCTTATAATGGTCACTACAAAGCTCACATTCTAGGCTATGGCGAAGATAGCACAGAAAAAACACCACAATGGGCTTCGGATATTACAGGCATTCCAGCAACCAGCATTATTCAACTGGCTCGTGAAATCGGCATGGCAAAACCGTGTTGTATTGTTCAAGGTTGGGGTCCACAGCGCAGCGCGAATGGCGAACAAGTTTCTCGTGCGATTGCCATGCTTGCTATTTTAACCGGTAATGTGGGTATTAATGGTGGTAACAGTGGTGCACGTGAAGGAACCTATGAAATTCCATTTCAACGCTTCCCGACTTTCGACAATCCAGTAAAAACTGAAATCTCTATGTTCATGTGGACGGATGCCATCTACCGTGCTCATGACATGACAGCAACCAAAGACGGTGTGCGTGGCAAAGAAAAACTGGATACGCCAATCAAATTCATTTGGAACTACGCGGGTAACTGTCTGGTTAACCAGCACTCAGACATCAATAAAACCGACAGTATTCTTAAAAATGAAGAACTCTGTGAAACCATTGTTGTGATCGATAATCACATGACCTCATCAGCGAAATACGCTGACATTGTTTTGCCAGATTTAGTTACAGCAGAACAAATGGATTTCGCTATGGACGCATTCTCAGGCAATTTAGGCTACATCATTTTTGCCGATAAAGTGATTGAGCCTCAGTTTGAATGCAAAGGCATTTACGAAATCTGCTCTGAATTGGCAAAACGCATGGGGGTTGAAGATGCCTTTACCGAAGATCGAACTCAAGAAGAGTGGCTACGTCATATTTTAGAACTGAATCGAGCAGAAGATCCTGAGTTACCTGATTTTGAAAGCTTCCGTGAAATGGGGATCTATAAGCGCCCTGATCCACAAGGTCATCATGTTGCTTATAAAGATTTCCGCCATGATCCAGAAGCGAATCCACTGACAACACCTAGCGGTAAAATTGAAATTTACAGCGAGCAATTAGCAAACATTGCTCAATCGTGGGAATTAGCTGAAGGTGATGTCATCTCTGCTCTACCCATTCACACATCCACCTTTGATGGCTATGACAGCGAACGCCGTAAAGAATACCCATTACAATTGATCGGCTTTCATTACAAGGCACGGGCACATTCCACTTATGGCAATGTAGAATTATTGAAAAAAGCCGCACCACAAGAATTACAAATGAACCCATTAGATGCACAGGCTCGTCAGTTACAATCGGGCGATAAGGTGACAGTCTTTAATGATCGTGGACGCTTACAAGTTCCAGTAAAAGTCACACCTAAAATTTTACCCGGTGTGGTTGCTCTCGGTGAAGGTGCTTGGTATCAACCCGACAAAACAGGTATTGACCAAGGTGGTAATATCAACGTACTGACAACACATCGCCCTTCCCCTTTAGCGAAAGGCAATCCATCTCACACAAACTTAGTGGAAGTCAAAAAGTAATGAAATCCCCTAATCCAGTACAAATACAATATGGCTTTTACATTGATACTGATAAATGCACGGGTTGCAAAACCTGTCAGCTATCGTGCAAAGACAATAAAAATCTCAGTGAAAGCGTTAACTATCGTCGCATTTACGAATACGTTGGTGGCGATTGGCAAGCCGATGGTCAAGCATGGACACAAAATGTCTTTTCTTACTACCTGTCTATCTCTTGTAATCACTGTGATGAGCCAGCGTGTGTAAAAGCCTGCCCAAGTGGTGCAATGCATAAACGCGCTCAAGATGGCCTAGTCGTCATAAATGAAGACGTTTGTATTGGTTGTAAGTACTGCTCAATGGCTTGTCCTTACGATGCACCACAATACAATGCAAAAAAAGGGCATATGACAAAGTGCGATGGCTGTTATGAACGTGTTGAACAAGGACTACAACCAATCTGTGTCGGCTCTTGTCCTTTACGCGCTTTAGAGTTTGGCCCTATCGATAAACTTCGTGAAAAATACGGCACATTAGCCGAAGTGGCACCGTTACCGCCAGCAAATCAAACCAAACCAAACTTGATCATTAAAGTAAACCGCAACAGTAAAAGTGTCGGTGATGACAGTGGCTTCTTAGCTAATCCACATGAGGTATCGCATTCATGAAATTGAATTCAATTGTGAGCAAATTGCATCACGAATGGCCATTGACTGTTTTTACCGTCTTAGCGCAATGCGCTGTCGGGGCTTTCTCTGTTTTTGGTTTCATTAACCTATGGGAAAATGCAACCAATAGCGTCAGCTTTCGTGCTGTACAAATCGTCATTTGGGGATTTTTAGCCGTCGCGTTTGCCGCATCAACCTTTCACTTAGGATCGCCAAAACGTGCGATCAATGCTCTACGCCGTGTCGGTCATTCTTGGTTAAGCAATGAAATTGCCTTAGGCAGCTTATTCTTCGGTCTGGGTGGGTTGTATTGGTTATTGAGTATTTTCAATTTTAACCATACGATCATCGGAACTGGATTCTTAATTCTGGCGTTATTGATCTCTTATGGCTTCGTGTATGCCATGGTACAGGTTTATCAATTACCGACCAGTGCAACTTGGAATAACCGCTACACCGGATTGTCTTTTTTCATTACGGCCATCTTTGGTGGAGCATCATTGAGCGTTGTATTATTGTCATGGACTCAATATCAACACACACCTCAGATCACTTTCATTGCCATTATCGCAGGTTTAATCGCGTTATTAATTCAACTTGGACAATTGATTAGCTTTGCTCAAGCAAAAGGTGGAGTGTATTCCGGACGTGCACGCTTAACACAATGTGCCAATTTAGCGTTAATTCGTACGGCATGTTTAGGGGCTTCTATCTTGCTCTTTACCGTATACCTTTTTGTCCCTCACGGTATTTTCCCAATTCTTGCAGCCCTATTTATGTTGGCATCTGAATTAATGGGGCGCGATATTTTCTATCGTTTTCAAATGAGTACCGGTCTCTCTTAAAGAACCCAATAATGGGCATCAATAAATTTGATGCCCATTATCTAGGCTCTTGTCACTTAAAGATTAAAGGACATAACACCACACTAAGCACGACACACGCGACAAAAGAACAAAGATCACTCAACACCATCACTGGCTTATTCTTTTTCCAATGCAATACGGCCAGCACCAAGCATGCAATGGCTAAAACAATCAACACACTCAATAAAAAAATCAAAACAGGAATATTACTCAATAAAGCCATAGGTAACCTTTAAAAAGAACCAATCAAAATGGGAATCATCATGCCCATCAAGCGAGTAATCATCATTACATTAATACCTTTAATAAAGAAAACACGTCTCTGCTAGCACAATGGCATAAACTGACATTCTTTGGCATTCATGAAAATAAACAAGCAAAATTGATGAGATATTATTTCTTACTTTCACTGCTATAAAATTAATCAAAACACGATATTGTAAAAACTCAGCCGACTTTTCGATCAAAAAAAATATAAAAAGAAAAGTCATCCATAAGGATTTTACTATGTCACACATTATTATCGCCGGTGGCGGTGCTGCAGGTTTAGAGCTTGCAACAGCCCTAGGAAAGAACTTACATAAACATCATCAAATCACCTTAATTGAACCCGAAGCACACCATTATTGGAAACCCCGACTTCATGAAGTCGCTACCGGCGTTTTTGATGAAAGCATTGATGGCATCAGTTATTTCACTCACAGCCACCGTCATCATTATCAACATATCGAAGCCTTTTTAAGGCACGTTGATATTCAAAATCAAACCATAGAGATTGAAAATCACCAACAACAATCACAATCAATGGACTACGATTATTTAATTCTCACCGTCGGTGCGATCAGTAATGATTTCGGTACCCCCAACGCTCAAGATCACTGCTTGTTTCTCGATTCTGCTCATCAAGCTCGAGAAGCTTGGCAACAATTAGAACATCTTTTAAAACACCACAAAGGTGATAAAAACATCAATATCATTGGTGGTGGTGCGACTGGTGTCGAATTAGCCGCTGAATTGATGATAGCCAGCCAACGTTTCCACAATTACAACCCAGAACTTCTGATTCATGTTCACCTCATTGAGTCTAATGCACGATTATTAGCCCACTCAACAGAAAGACTGTCTCAACGAGCTGCTGATAAACTGGAAAAACTGGGCGTACATTTACACTTAGGTACGAAAATAGCCGAAGTTAATGCCGATGGTGCGGTCACTCGTGAACAAAAAGAATTACCAGCCTGTCTACAGTACTGGACTGCCGGGATTAAAGCCCCTGATTGGTTAAAAACATTAGGAAACTTTGAGTTTAATCGACTCAATCAAATTAACGTCAATCAAGATTTAACCACAACAGTCAGTGATCGTATCTTTGCGTTAGGCGATTGTGCCTGCATCCCTCAAGACGATAATCGCTTTGTCCCCCCAAAAGCACAAGCAGCGAATCGAGCCGCAATTCACTTAGCAAAAAATTTAACTCAGCTAATTGAAAAGCAAAAAGCCTTAACGCCTTTTATCTATCACGATGGGGGTATGGTGCTCTCAATTGGACATAAAGACGCCATTGGCGAGATGCGAGATGGAAAATTAATTATCAAAGGTAAAATCGTTCGAGATTTATACGATTCGATTTTCTTACTTCATCAAAGAAACGTAATTGGTATGTATCGAGTCAGTCGAAAGATCATGACGAAAAAAGTAAAAAAATACTTACATGCTGAAGAGATGTAACTGAAACCTTTATTGATTAAAATGATGAACATTCGATAATATATTGAATATATCGCCAAAATGTAATTTTACATTAAATGGCGATATATCATTTATTTTTAAAGAGATAGACGAAAATTATATGCCGTTCGAGCCACTATCTCCTTACAATTGAACCATTCGCTTTTTAGTCGTTCAACTCGAGTCCGCTTAGACCTTTTTTTATTGGGATGAATATTAGATTCCAAGCTTTCATCATTGGTTAAACAAGGTGGATACACCCCAAATGGCAACACATCATGTTCCCAGAATCGGTCCATATAATTATCCACCTCCATCTGCCAAACATCTGCATATTTTAATAACTTTTCAGCACCTGCTGGTGTTAAATAATACCCAGTTGCAGAAGAAAATCCTTTATCATGCCAAGTAGCCGTCAATGTATCAGATAATTTCACGTCACTTTTCACACCAAGTTCAATATCTTGACGTTTAGACTCAAATAAACGAACACATTCTAATGTGCTATTTTTTACATCAATATTAGTAATAAAGTTTAAAAATAACTCAGTATCTAATATAGCGTCATCTTCAAGCACTAAGATTGGATTTTGTAATTCGATACACTTTTCCCACAGTAGATAATGACTTGCAAAACAGCCTAACTCTCCTTTATTAAGCTGTGGCTTACCTTGAGCTAACCTCAATTCTTTATTGTATTTAGAAAATAAAGAGTGTTCTCCATTTCTGCCATCAACACCATAAAAAAAAGAAAAAGATAGACTCAAATTATCTAACTGTTGCTTTATTTTCTGTTGACGTTCAATACAATCTGATAAAGTCAACACTTGAATATTTACCATTAAATTAATCTTCCTGAACTAGTTCAAAATGGCGATGCATCAACATCTGAGAAGTGAAAATAAAAATAATAATTGTTGATGCATGTAAAAAAGGAGCATCCGTCAAACTTGCAATCCCATACAAAACCATTAGAGCAATAATAGCTTTCTTATAAGGGCTTGTATGCCCACGTAAGATCAATAACGGTATAAAGAAAAAGAATGCAAAAAGAACCAAACCAATGATTCCTAATTTCACCCAAACAGTAAGATATTGATTATGATAATGTGTTGGGTTAAAAGAAATTAATCCCTCATCTACCTTATTATCAACAAACAATTGTTCCAATACCTGTGAATGAGAATCTCCTAACCCAAAGAACCCAGCCTTGGGGACTAACTGAAGAGCTGCATCCCACATTTGAAAACGTAAACCAACAGAGGTATTCAAATTTCCCTTATCTGCAATTTGTGTGTACTCCTGCAAAGTCTGCTGAAAGCGTTCAAATAAAAATGGAGAGCTAATACCGACCACAACTAAACTTAATAATAATAACCCAACCAAACGGCTCAGTGTAAACCACTGACGATTACACCATAGCGTGCTCACTCCAACACACAACAGCGCGAGCCATACACCTCGAGTTTGTGCATACATAACTGTCGCAAAAGAAAAAGCAATGGCTATAACTGAGCAGTAGCGTACCCATTTGTCTTTTGATACTGAACATAAAAGACAACCGACAATTAATACACTGGCAGATAATGTAGACAAAGGAATTGCATTAATATGCCAACTACCACGTCCTAAACCCAGTATTTCCCCTTGGTATAACAAATATCCAAAGAGTCCGACAGAAGCAATACAAGATAAAAAAGCCCATAGCTTATCGGTTAACAAAAATTTAGGAAAAAAAGTAACCAAAAGGATCGCAATCAAAAAGCCACGAATGGCAGCAGAGCTATATCCTAATGTCACATCAATTAAACTCATCCAACCAACAAATAAAATTGCAGCCCATAATGCTAAATTTTTCGCATTACTCTTAATGATATGACGAGAGGAATAAAAGAAAGAAAGTAGACAAAGCAATAATACAGGACCGACTAATAATTTATTATTTCGCCCCTCATCAAACCAAAATAAAACCGTATATAGGCCAATTATAGGCAACAACAATACATATTGAATACGTTGAAAAGCGTTACATTGTGTCACACTACAGATATCACGTCTCATAGCCATACCAAATATTCTAAAGAGTTAAATAATGTATAACTAACTCATAAATAAACAATATATAAAGCATATGTATTAATACTTTGTCACAATCAAAATGAGAACTTTATAAGTTCATTGCAAAATCAATAAAAAATATTTCATTTTTTCAAGTTAAAGATTGAAGTAAAAAGCATAATTAGAGTATAACGAAAAAATATAAATGTATTTGCAAGGAATGCAAAATAAAATATGCCAAAGGGAATTGAACTTTTTTTCTCATAATGGATAAACACATGAAATTTAAATTGGCCGCTCTTGCACTTTCTGCTTTGATCTCTGTACCTGCATTTGCATCAACCCCCGTACAATTGTCTATTCCTGGAACGAACCTACCAGCAGGTAATGTAGAAGGTGTTCGCTTAAGTGTCATCAATGGTGAGAGCGCAGACGTAACGGGTCTAAACTTCTCATTATTAGGTCTGTCTCAAGTCAATAATTTCACGGGGGTAAACTTTGGTCTGTTCTTAGGCGCTAACCGCACTTTGAACAGCATGACCGGTGTGGAATTTGGCCTAGTTAACTGGAACGACAATGTCGCAAAAGGCGTCGATTTTGGTCTAGTCAACTACACTGGTGGTAATTTTACAGGATTACAGTCAGGTACATTCAACTATGCAGGAACACTAACCGGTGTTCAATTTGGTTTGGTCAATGCCACGGATCACATCAACAAAGGTGTTCAGATCGGTTTAATCAACTACGATAAATCGGGCACTTTCATCAGCAAAAACTTAACGGTCTTCCCGATTATCAATGCACGTTTCTAATAAAAGCCGCTTGATAACCATAAAGCTCGCATTCGCGGGCTTTTTGTTTATCTGGATAAATGGCAATAACATAATACCCCATGACCAATAAAAAAATCATCGCCTTCTATTTACTGAGCTCAACCAATAAACTTTAACTCAATAGACGAACAAAAAATTCTTCCACTATGCTGAATTGAAACAAACACTGACCTCTCTTTAATCATCATTATTTTTTAATAAACAGTAAATGTGAAACTCACACACTCCTTAAGTGATAAATAACAAGCATATAACTCAGTATAAAACTCAATCAAACATCACAATATCGAAAATAAATTATTTTTTTCTTTAACCCATATTCATAATTGGTTAATATTCGACCAACAAATCTGTTATCAAGTTATCAATAGAGTGTTTAATCTTTGAAAAAGACTATTTTTTTCTTAAAGCGAATTCAAACATCCTACGTAGGAATGATCGCGTTACTGTCACTATTTTTTACCGTGGTTTTAAACCACCCTGTACTATCAAAATTTAATAGCATTGTGGCTAGCGAATATGTGGTCAATGCACACAGCATCGGTTTAAAGATCGTGTGTGGTCTATTCCTGTTTTTTGCTCTGAATGGCATATTCTCTCTCATTTTTTCAGTCTATATCCCTTATCTAACAAAGACTGTGCTATCAGTGATCACACTGCTTTCAAGTGTTATCAGTTTTCAAACACTGAATTATGGTGTTTTCTTTACAGATCAGATGTGGCTCAATATCTTTTCTACAGACCAAGGTGAAGCATTATCCTATGTGAATGCCTCAGTCATCATTTGGACTGTCATAACCGGTATCATTCCCGTTATTTTTATTTGCCTTCATAAACACAAGTTTGGCGGAGCCAAGCGTTATGTATTATCAACACTAAAAACAATTCTAGTGGGCATCTTATCGATTGTGATTGCTGGCGGTCTGGCTTTTTCACACTATAAAGATTTTGCGGGGATTGGTCGTAACAATCATTATCTTCCTAAAATGATTGTTCCTACTTACCCTATTTATGGATTAGAGCAATACATAAAAGAAACCTATTTCATAAAACCAATTAAGTTCAGAGATATTGGAACCGACGCTCATATTGTAAAAGCAGATAACGGCAAAAAACCCACTTTATTTTTCTTAGTGGTCGGTGAAACTGCACGTACTTATAACTATTCATTAAATGGTTATAAAGGGAATGATACGAACGCATACACACAATCTTTATCAAATTTGCTTAGTTTTAGAAATGTGCAAAGTTGTGGTACTTACACCGCTCTATCAGTACCTTGTATGTTCAGCAACATGACCAGAGTGGAATACAATGCTGATATTGCTCACCATGAAAATAACTTAATGGATTTATTGCACATTGCCGGCATAAAAACCCTGTGGCTAGATAATGATGGTGGGTCAAAAGGCGTAGCGAATCGTATATCTTATGTAGCAATGAACCCAAAAAACAATAGATCGGAAGAGCACACGTCTGA
>CAMQZF010000086.1 GCA_947039525.1 uncultured Photobacterium sp.
GAAGCTAAGGGAAACACTGAGGACAAAAACGGTTACGAAGATGTATCTGAGGTTTTACTTTTACTTGTTTCGCTTTCAAATTTAATAACTCCAAACAACAGAGCGAGGACAATAGTACCCGTTTTAAATTAAGATGCAATGGTAATTTAATAAATAATTAAAAATACAAAGTTAAAAAAATCAGAATAAAGTTTTTTTATTAAGCATTTATCGTCAAAATAATGAACATTACGCTTCAAGAAAAACAATAAAAGCCCGCGAATTCGCGGGCTTTTATCAATTAAAACAGTAGAGATTAGGCTTTAACCACTTTCACAGTGTAAGAACCGTCTTCTTTTTGGTATAAACCGTGAATATCAGTTTCAAAACCTGGGTAATGCGCGCCAATTTCACACAACATTTCCAAGAAATCCAAAACAGGCAATGATTGAGTCGTCACCATCTCACCTGGTAATACCAACGGCACACCAGGAGGATAAGGCAGAATCATGTTCGCACTGATGCGATCAACCATCTCACGCAATGGCACTTCTTCCACATTACTACGCAATTCTTCTTGCCATGCTTTGTGTGGTGTCATCTTCATTTCAGGCAACACATCAAACGCTTTAAACATCAATTCAGGCAATTGGTACTTAATTGTTAAGTCATGAATGCCTTGCGCTAACTCTTGAACACGCATCTCTTTGTAGAATGCAGGATCTTCTTGGTATAGCGATGGTAGGAAACGCTTAACCGTTAAGTTCAAGTCATAACCACGTTTGAACTCAGCCAATGCGCGTAATAATTGCATTGCTTTTGGCTTATCAATACCAATTGAGAACAAGAACAACATGCTGTATGGGCCAGTCTTCTCAACAACAATGCCTTCTTGATCCAGGTACTTAGCCACGATAGAAGCAGGAATACCGCTTTGCTCTAACGTACCATCTTGGCTCATTCCTGGAGTCAAAACTGTTACCTTAATTGGATCAAGGTACATGTGATCATCATCGATGTCTTTAAAGCCGTGCCATGTGTCTTTTGGATCCAGCTTCCAACATTCAGTGGTTTCGATATCTTCAGGCTGCCACACATCGAAGAACCAAGAATCGCCACTTTGACTACGAAGACGCTTAATTTCTTTACGGAAACGAATCGCACGATCAATCGAATCTTGAATCAACTTCTTACCTGTATTACCACGCATCATCGCTGCAGAAATTTCTGCTGAAGCCACGATACCGTATTGAGGTGAGGTTGATGTGTGCATCATGAACGCTTCATTGAAGGTTTCTTCTTCGATGTCGCCTTTCACGTGAATCATTGATGCTTGAGAGAACGCCGCCAACAACTTGTGAGTCGATTGTGTTTCGTAGAACACCTTACCTGGCATTGCTTCACCACTCATACCACATTTACCTTCGTAAATTGGGTTAAAGTTAGTGTAAGGAACCCAAGCACTGTCAAAGTGAATGAATTTAGTATCCAAAGTTTCTTTGATGTATTGCGTGTTGTAGAACAAGCCGTCGTACGTTGAGTTCGTTACAACCGCGTAGTTTGGCATTTGTGCGCCAGGCGTTGCTGCTACTTTCTCTACGATCACTTCACGGCTAAACTCGCTTTGTGGGATACCACCAAGGATGCCGTAAGCGTTACGAGTTGGACGGAAGTAAATAGGCGTGATATCGCTCATCATCAACAAGTGAGTCAATGACTTGTGACAGTTACGGTCCATCAGCATCGTGCTGCCAGCAGGCGCAGAGTACATACCAACAATCTTGTTTGCCGTCGATGTACCATTAGTCACGATGTAAGAACGATCCGCATTGAACGTACGCGCAATGTACTCTTCCGCTTCTTTATGAGGACCAGAGTGATCCAACAACGAACCCAATTCAGGCATAGAGATTGAAATATCAGCCTTAAATGCATTTGGACCGTAGAAATCGTAGAAAATGCTACCAGCAGGGCTCTTATTGAACGCCGTACCGCCCATGTGACCTGGAGTACAGAAGGTGTATTTGCCTTCATCAACGTATTTGAATAGCGCTTTAGTAAACGGAGGCATGATAGCTTCTTTATAGTCATCAACCGCTTGTGTCATTTTCAACGCAACGTCTTTAGCCGTACCTAATGCGTATTCAAAGAAGTGAATGTTCACACGTAAATCAGTAATGGAAATGTCTAACGTCGACTGCTCATTCGCAAAAGCGTAAAGCGGTAAACGATCATTTACATCACTGATTCGCTTACAAAGATCAAGTGAGTAAGTATCCCAGTCAAAAACAACACCACAGATGCGTGGGTTCATTTCTAACAGTTTAATAAGATCTTTGTCATCTACTGGATAAACGATCTCATAACCGCTGTTTTCTAGCGCTTTATGCAATTCACGGATCGGTTCTTCTTTAAAGAACACGCCCATGTGATTCAGAATAGCAATAGTATTCATTATTATCTCCAAGACGAAAAAAGGCGTACCAACGTTGAAATCAACGAGGCTGTTATTACGCGTTTAAGTAAAAAATGGTTATTTCATTAAGACAGTGCCGCTTTCTGACGCCACACCGTTATATTCAGTTAGCCCTTTATTTGCACAGACTGGCTCTTGCGTGCAAAAAACACCAAAGTACTCAAGGAGACGATAAACAAACCACTTAACGCAGATGCGTTCGCCCCCATTAAAATCAAAAAACAAAAAATGCACGCAGCACCAGAATAAAACACACTAAGCCCATGTTGCGTGGTCATGCCTTCGTAACGAATCAAATTCACCGCAGAATAAAAGTACGGCAACATTGTCAACAGCACCGCATCCGTGACCAAGACTTCAAATAAGCTGGCTACCGTGGCATGAGGACCCGCTAACAACGTCAATACCGCCATCAGCCCCGTCATCATCAATGCCGCTAACACCAACCCTTTTTTAGGAATGCCTTGTTTGTCCGTTTCACCAAAAATATCTGGGAAATGCCCCGCCTTTGCTGCTCGCTTTCCAGCTTCACCCACCAGCTGCATCCACGAACTCAGAGCACTAAAACAAGCGAACGCAATAAACACAGCTGCAATCGGTGCTAACCATGAGCCTAAAATATGCGTAACGGCCAACACAAAAGGCGCACCAGACTCAGACACTTTCCACGCAGGAAAAATCCCCGCAAGCACTTGAGTCGACACCACATAAATAATGCCCGTAAAAATGGTGCCCAATAACGTCGCCAATGGCACTGTACGATTTGGATTTTTCACCATATCAGGGGAGACAATGGCTGATTCAACCCCAATAAAGGCCCACAATGTCACCACTACACCCAATAGCACAGCGTGAACATCATCATGCGAAGACACGTTCCAATTCTGCAGATACAAGGTCTCGTTAAAATGCCCCCACCCCATGATCATCGTGATCACAATGGGCACCAACATCAACACCACACCCAGTGTGCACAATCGACTGATCCAGCGACCGCCTAAGACATTGATAAAGGTAAAAATCCACACAATGGCAATGGTTGCCCAAGCGGCAGGTTCAACGTGTCGTAAAATGGGAAAAAAAACAGATAAATACGAAACACCCGTTAACGCCACTGCCAAATTGCCAATCCAATTGGCATGGTAATACAGTACACCCGATTGAAAGCCTAAAAGAGGGGAGAGTTGTCGTGCATACCCAATAGGCCCACCCGACTGTGGATTCTTCATCGCTAACCGCGCAAAGACGCCACCCAAACTCAAAACTCCAATAATGCAAATCAACCAACTAAACACACTGATGGATCCAATTGCGGCTAACGATGCAGGCAATAAAACAATACCACTGCCCATCATGTTGCCCATGACCACCCCAGTACAGGCAATCAACCCCATTTTTTTTGTGTTTAGTGACATACTTTATCCATCGTGAATTCTGACTCAAACTCGGTCTCAGCCAGAGAACGAGATGGAGATTACTCGTTTCTAACCAAAAGGAAATAAACTTACGCTCAGCAATAAAATCATTATTTTTCTGCTTGTATTTAGATAAATTGATAACTAAAAAATTTTTAAATCAAAGATTTAAATAAAAAACTAAAAACATCAAGATTCAATCAATATCTAAATAACAGAGAACATGAGGACTTAGCTGTCATAAAGAAACACCAGCATGGTAAGCAAAGACACTTATTGAACCTGAATACCCGGCGCTAACGTCGACAAATCGCTGTAAAACGCCAAATATTGTGCAAATCGATACGTTGAAGCCTGCGCATCCAAATAATACGCTTGGGTATACGCCTCACCCGCTTTTACCGGATGCCCCTGCAATTCCGCTAACTTACCGCGCAAAATACAACTTAATAATGAGGGTGAACGGGTATGTTGATTCGCTTGAAATAATGCTTGTTTCACAGCCGAAAAATCCCCTTGATATAAACCACTTAATGCAAGCCCCTGCCATACAATTTCTGGTATAGGCGATGATGTCGTTTTCGTCCATTGATGTAAGGCTTGACCATATTGATGCAATAACGGTGTTGCTAATCCATGATTTTTTAACGACACCAAGGCACTTTCCGCGATAAATCGCCACGCTAATAAACGCCCCATCGTCGGTGAGGTTTCGACTAACGCATTCAGGGATTTTAATCCTTGTGTTAACGAAGAAACTGTCATGGCTAACACTTGAGATTTTGCGACTAAAAACTGGGCAAAATCATCATTCGATAAACCAAAGCCATTTATAGGCAAGGCAACCGCATGAGTCTGAGATGCCGAAGAAGAAAATAATGTTGATAAATCCATCATCATGCGTTGATAAGTCGATATCAGCTGATCACGCTGGAGAGAGTAATCACGTTCAAATAATATTCGACGAACGGTATCGTTATAATACGACACCGATAAAATAGGCTGCTTATCACGCTCAAATAAACGCAACGACACCACTTTTCCAGCCACGATCCCACGACTCTGAGTTAAAGGCATCTCAAATCTCGTAGCATCCCCTGACCATTCCGCTACATTTTGCTGTAATTGCAACCGCAGTCCAGTCATGACTTGTTGTTCATTCATGGGAAGCCCAGCAGCCATTGTCACTCGAACCGCAATCAGATTAGGATTAATGACCGTTTTTTCAAGTCGCTGAGGTTGAGAGTGCAATAACCATCCCAGCAAGACTGCGACAATCAAGAAGAAACACGCATTAAATAACCAATGCCCACGGGATTCACGGGATGGTTTTTTCGGTTCAACGTCAGAAAAGTCCAACATTGCCCGTGTAAAAGGAGCGGCAGGAAAAGGTTGAATCAAAGCATCGTCAGACAAAGGACGAAAAGACACCTCAGATTTTAAAGGCGTTGGCCGTTCGATAATCGCAATATCCGAATTCGCCATTGGCGTAACTGTGGCTTGTAACTTATAGCCTCGTTTTGGCACGGTGACGATCATAGAAGGAACGTTGTCTTCTTTCAGAATCTTGCGTAATTCAAAAATGGACTGCGTTACAACTTGCTCACTCACAAAACCGTTTGACCACACAGAGTCAATCAGCTCATCACGAGTAAAAACGGTATTCGGATTTTGAGCTAAAAAGCTCAAAAGGTTGATCAAGCGCGGTTCAATATTGAAGGTTTTGCCGTGATGGTAAAGCCGATTCTCATCAACAATGATCGTCCAATCGTTGATTTGAAAGCTAAGACCTGTCATTACAATTCCTTAAAGAACGAGATATGAACGTGAAACACAAAGACAAACTATTGGACATAGCTCGACACTATAGTCGGCAACCTTGGCTAAAAATACCAAACTAAGCAACCCAACAATGAAAAATAAGATACCAAAGGTTATTCAATGACTGTTCTAGACTCAATTTTCAGTCATAAAAAAAGCCGAGACACGCTCGGCTTTTTTTGCTTGATCATCAATTACAATGCGATCGCTTTATCTACAATCATAGGATCAGCAAATGAAACTTGTGCCGCAATCAGTTGTAACTCATACGCACCACGCGCGACCGTTTCTTTTAGCACGGCATCAACAGAGGCATTCGTACGCTCAAATGCATCAACGGGTTTATAACCGGCCATTAAATTCGCCAATATCAAACCGCTGATCAAATCACCCACACCAACCGGTTGACGTTCAAAATCATATAACGCACGAGAAATATGATAACTGCCATCCGCTGTCGTCAAGAGCATTTCAAAACGATCAGGATTCGATCCCGCACGGCTTAAATGCTTCACCACCACCATATCAACACCTTTAGCCAACAAAAGATTGCTCGCCTCAATGGCCTCTTCAACAGAGTGAATCACCATGCCTGATAAGGTTTCCAGTTCCAACAAATTGGGAGCAACGACGTCTGCCATTTCCAATGCGGTGTATTTCAAGAAATCCGACACACCCGGTGCAACGATACATCCTTTTTCAGGGTGCCCCATCACAGGATCACAGAAGTAAATGGCATTCGGGTTCATCGCCTTCACGCGATTTACAGCCGTTAAAATTTCATTACCTTGTGCAGCAGAGCCCAAATAACCACTCAATACTGCATCGCAAGTTTCCAACACACCAATGCCCGACAATCCATTAACAAGATCTTCAATATGACCCGCAGGCATCGCAATGCCCTTCCAACCTTGTGCATATTGAGTGTGATTAGAAAATTGCACCGTATTCAACGGCCACACTTCCATTCCCATGCGACGCATTGGAAACACAGCAGCGCTGTTACCCGCACAACCAAAAACCACATGAGATTGAATGGAAAGAATTGATTTCATGACATTACCTTAAATTAGAACCCAACGAATGAAGTGCTCACACACTTCATTCGTTCAATGTCAGTGATTATAGCCTGATCGATACACTGACTTCACAGCGAAAATTTCACAAAAAAGAGACAACAGATCCTGCTATTAATGTGATTTCCCATGATAAGAATTAACTTTGTTGTGTTTCTTGTGTTTTCATACGGTGCTGATGGCCCACTTTGCGTGCGTAGAACATCAAAATAATCAATGAAACAACAAACACAGCGGTCACGTTGGAGCCATTCGAACCTACTAATGCAACTAAACAGAAGATACAAGCAATAGAGGAGACAACCATACCGACAACACTACGAGTCGTCATGCCTTCAACTCGAATTAAGTTCAAGCTCGCATAAAAATATGGAAGCATAAACAGCAATACCGCATCCGTCGTTAGCTCACTGAAAAGCTGAGAAGCATGCTCCGATTTAGATTGGAAAATCGCTAACACAATCATCAAAGCTGACATTTTTAATGACGTCAAAACTAACGCGTTACGTGCCACGCCATTTTTGGCTGTTTTCCCATAAATTTTAGGGAAGTTACCATCATTAGCCGCACGCTTACCCGTCTCTCCCACCAGCATCATCCAAGAACCCAAACAGGTAAAACACGATAATGCAGTAAAACCAGAGACAAAAGGTGCTGTCCAAGTACCAAAGATGTGACTCATTGCCATCGCAAACGGCGCACCAGAACTCGCGAGCTGATGATCCGTAAACATGCCATTAACAACTTGCGAAGACAAAATATAAACAACACCAGCAATAACCGTTCCCAACAAGGTCGCTAACGGAACAGTACGTTTTGGATTTTTCACCAACCCCGAAGACACTGAGGCTGATTCAACACCCACAAATGCCCATAAACAGATCAGCACAACACTGATAACCGCCTGTGGATCACTTTTTCCTGATACGTTCCAGTTTTGAGCATATAAATGCGGATCAAAGTGAGACCAACCAAAAATAGCAGTACCTAAAATTGGAATCATCAATAAACCAAGACCCAAAGTCGTTAAACGACTGACCCAGCTTCCCCCTAATAAGTTCACAAAGGTAAAGACCCACACAGCAGCAATCGTTGCAATCGCCGCAGGAATTGGTTGATTTAAAGTTGGAAAAAAGACAGAAAGATACGACACACCCGTAATGGCCGTCGCTAAGTTACCAATCCAGTTCGCGTGGTAATAAAGCACACTTGATTGGAAACCAAGCATCGGAGACATTTCCCCTGCATAGGCAATCGGCCCACCCGCTTGTGGGTTATTCACCGCTTGGCGTGCAAATACAAATGCCAAACTCAACGCACCCACCAAACAAATCAACCAACTGAATAACGCCACCGATCCGACCGATGCCAATGTTGTCGGTAACAAAGCAATACCACTGCCCATCATGTTACCGGCAACAACCCCAGTACAGGCAATCAACCCAATTTTTTTTGTGCTCGATGACGACATGCTCTCTCCAACAAAGCGAAATGCCCTTGAAGGGGGCGAAAATGAACAAAATGAACCTGAAAATCAAGATTCATTATAAAAGAGGGGAAATTTACACACATCATGATGAACGGTAACGATTCCGTCCAACATCAAAAAAAATCAATAAGCGAAGTACCTTGATTTTCATTGCATAAAAGACCAAAAAACGCCGCAGATTCTATTCATAAGCAAAAGTAAGTCTATAAAAGATAATTGCCAAAAACAGAAGCCTAAGCTGCCCTTCTTATAAGAAAAACTCGACAAAACATTCAACAAAAAGACGAATTCGGCTTGTTTTCCCCCATTGGGGGTAACAGATAAGAAAACCAATACCTAGATGAATATCACAAAAAAGAAGAAAAAAATATTTTATTACAAAAAAACTGGAGGGGGAAAAGAGAAAAACAAGAATAAAATAAAATAAATAATGCATAAACAAAGACTTTTACATTTATATTATTTCAAACAAACACCAATTTAATTACCATTCATCACTTTTAAACTCAAAACAACAGTGAATAGTTATGCCGAAAATCATCGAGGCAAATAATTGCACTTAGTCATTATTTAGGAAAAGGTTAAGTCGTATGCAGAATAGCACCCTTTCAACACCTATTAAGCCAAAAACCCATTGGTTAAAATTCCTGATTCCCTCTTTATTGGGTGTCTTCTTGTTTATGGCTCCCATCGCGTATCAAGACACATTAACCATCCCTATTGCCGTATTAGCAAAGAGTATTCAAAACCTCTTTGGCGACATGCTGCCCAGTATCGTCACGGCAGTCATTGCCACGACTGCTTTACTTAGCTTAATAACGCGCCTAGTCAAACCTAATTTTGTGCTTTCTCGACCTTTTCTGACTGGTTTATTCAATCCTTCACTGTCTTGGTTCATCGTCCAACAATTGGGTGCCATATTCGTATTACTGACCTACTTTCAAGTGGGACCAGAAGTCATTTACCAAGGCACAACGGGTGGATTAGTCTTAAATGATCTTTTGCCTGTGCTGTTCTCTGTGTTTTTGTTTGCGGGCTTATTGTTGCCTTTATTGCTGAGCTTCGGACTTTTAGAGTTTTGCGGTACATTGTGCACCAAAATCATGCGTCCTATTTTCAATCTACCGGGACGTTCATCCGTTAACTGCATAGCCTCTTGGTTAGGCGATGGCAGTGTCGGCGTCCTATTGACCAGTAAACAGTATGAAAAAGGCTTATATACACAACGTGAAGCTGCAGTAATCGGCACCACATTTTCAGCCGTATCCATTACATTCAGCTTAGTTGTCTTAGCACAGGTCAATCTTGAGCACTTGTTCATGCCATTTTACCTGACGGTCTGCCTAGCCGGATTAGCTGCAGCGGTCATCGTTCCGCGTTTACCACCGCTATCAAACAAAAAAGATCAGTACATCGACGGCACAGAGCGTAATGCCGATCTGGAAGCCATTCCTGAAGGTACCTCAATGGTACGCCACGGTTTAAACCAAGCATTATTAAAAGCCAGTCAAGTCACTTGCTTTAAAACCGTCATAAAGGATGGATTAAAAAATGCGGCTGACATGATTTTCGGTGTTTTACCGATTGTCATGGCAATCGGTACGATCGCACTGGTCATCGCTGAAACGACCCCATTGTTCGACTGGTTAGGCAAGCCCTTCATTCCATTTCTAGAGCTATTAAACATTCCACAGGCAACGGAAGCATCAAGAACGATCGTTGTTGGCTTTGCAGATATGTTTTTACCTTCGATTTTGGCGTCCAGCATTGAAAGTGATATGACTCGTTTCGTGATTGCTGCGATGTCTGTAACTCAGCTCATTTATATGTCCGAAGTCGGTGCATTGCTGATCGGCAGTAAGATCCCCGTCAAAGCATGGGAACTGTTTGTCATCTTTATTCTCAGAACCTTAGTCACCCTGCCTGTCATTGCAGGCATCGCTCACATCATCTTTTAATCGATAATCCAGATATCGCACATCAGGTTTTATTAAAATAAACACAAACAAAAAAGCCCACAGCAATGTGGGCTTTCTTTTTATATTGAGAGACGCTCTATCTTTTAGATAGGGATATTTTCACAATCAAACAGCATCATCATAAAATCGATCAATAAATAACAGACGAAAAAAAACCTGCTAAAAGCAGGTTTTTTTAAAG
>CAMQZF010000087.1 GCA_947039525.1 uncultured Photobacterium sp.
AAAATTTTTAACTATTGAAATCTGATTAAAATCAGCACCATTAATGCTGGCTAACTGTTCACCTCCAGATACATTAGCTGAAATAGTCCAATTATTTATACTTGGTATACCTTGAGACATATTATTAATATCAATCAATACAAATTCATTTCGCATCACGGATTCTGATTTCGCTTGTACAAATAGCCACTCTATTTCTGTTGCTAAGCGTTTCACTTTATTCGCTTCGACTATTTGAGAAAATGAAGGGGCCGCCATGGTGGCAAGAATGCTGATCAATGAAATGGCAATAATCAATTCTAATAAAGTAAACCCAAGAATAAGGCGAGTATGAACTTCTGGCGGTGGCTCTTGTTGAATAAAGCTCATCATGCTCGCATTTTCCTTTGTAAGACAGTGAACACAGTATTATTGACTTGATTGCCATAATATCACTGCCCGAAAATTGCAAATGAACAGAAAAAACAGTTAGCGACTCGCCTCATAAAAAAGGAAATAGAATGTCGAAGGATAGGCAAAAAGGTGTGACTCTTGTCGAGTTATTAATCGCGGTAATGATAATCGGAGTATTAAGCGCGATAGCTTACCCCTCTTATCAGAATTATGTTCTGAAAGGGCATCGAACCGCAGCGAAAGCCGATTTAATGATGTGGCAATTGATATTAGAAGAAAACAGAACACAAGGAACTGATTACCAAACAAGCATTTCAAACGCTCAATCAGTACCTGAGCCTAATTGGCTAAAAGAACTTTGTCCTAGTTGTACTAGTGATAACAGCCGATATAACTTCTCTGTTTCTGCTGCAACAACAACGACATATATTTTACTTGCTATCGCGACAGACAAACAAAAAGTTGATGGCTGTTTAAAACTGACATTAAAATATACAGGGGAAACTGGACAAGAATCTCCCACTAATGCCACATGCTGGTAAATAAAAAATAACCAATAAAAAAGCCGATACTCAGTATCGGCTTTTTTGAATATCACGCTAACAAAAATTAGCTGGTCAAATCATCAAAAAATTTCTTCACACCGTGAAGGAAGCCTTCTGATTTTGGCTTATGCTTCTTCGCAGAACCTTCAAACGTACCTTCAAGCTCTTGCAATAACTCTTTTTGGCGAGTGCTTAAGTTCACTGGTGTTTCTACGACTAGCTTACAGATTAAATCACCAACAGCCACACTGCGAACAGACTTAACGCCTTTACCACGCATACGGAATAAACGACCCGTTTGTGTTTCTGATGGAACTTTTAGCTTAACGCGACCATCCAAAGTTGGAACTTCAACTTCACCGCCTAATGCCGCCATTGTAAAGCTAACAGGCACCTCACAATACAGATCACTGTTATCACGTTCAAAAATTGGGTGTTGGAAAACGCTGATTTCGACATACAGATCACCGGCTGGTGCACCGAACTCTCCCGCTTCACCTTCACCTGTTAAACGAATGCGATCGCCATTGTCTACACCGGCAGGAATTTTCACAGACAATGTTTTGCTTTCTTCAACACGACCATGACCATGACACTTATTACATGGTTCTTTGATCATTGAGCCACGACCATGACACGTTGGACAAGGCTGCTGTACAGCAAAGAAACCTTGACGCATCTGAACTTGACCTTGACCATGACAGGTCGTACACGTAACTGGTGATGTGCCTTTCTTAGCACCAGATCCATCACACTCATCACAACCTACGTAGGTTGGAACGCGAATGTCTTTGCTGCAACCACGAACCGCTTCTTCTAACGTCAGTTCCATGTTGTAACGTAAATCAGAACCACGTTGTGCACGAGATTGACCACCACGGCGACCACCGCCAAAGATGTCACCAAACACATCACCGAAGATATCACTGAAGTCCGCACCACCGCCGCCGAAACCAGCACCGCCACCGCCCATACCACCTTGTTCAAACGCAGCATGACCATATTGATCATAAGCGGCACGTTTTTGTGCATCGGTTAGGATCTCGTAAGCGGTTTTCACTTCTTTAAATTTCTCACCGGCTTCTTCATCGCCTTGATTGCGATCGGGGTGAAATTTCATGGCAAGGCGCTTGTACGCCTTTTTAATATCGCGCTCGCTTGCATCACGGCCAACGCCCAGTACTTCGTATAAATCGCGTTTCGACATAGCTACTACCTATTTGATACAACTGCGGGCGCAGGAGTTTCCTCCTAACGCCCGCGCTGAATAAGATTATTAATTAACGATCTTATTATTTCTTATCGTCTTTTACTTCTTCAAACTCAGCGTCAACTACGTCGTCTTGTTGAGCTTGTTGCTGTTGCTCACCCGCACCAGCTTGTGCTTGTTGAGCTTGTTGCTGTGCCATTTCCATCAATGCTTTTGACGCTTCGATCAAAGCTTGAACTTTTGCTTCAATAGCTTCTTTGTCTTCGCCTTTACGTGCATCTTCTAGCTCAGTAACCGCAGCTTCAATCTTTGTTTTCTCATCAGCAGGAAGTGCATCACCTGCTTCTTCGATTTGCTTACGAGTACCGTGTACCAATTGGTCAGCTTGGTTACGAGCAGTTACTAACTCTTCAAACTTCTTGTCTGATTCTTTGTTTGCTTCTGCTTCTTGAACCATTTTTTCGATTTCAGCATCGCTCAAACCGCCAGAAGCTTGGATAGTGATCTTCTGCTCTTTACCAGTGTTCTTGTCTTTTGCAGATACTTTCAAGATACCATCAGCATCAAGATCGAAAGTTACTTCGATTTGTGCCATACCACGAGACGCAGCACTGATACCTTCTAGGTTAAATTGACCTAGAGATTTGTTGTCCATTGAACGCTTACGCTCACCTTGCAACACGTGAATCGTTACTGCAGTTTGGTTGTCTTCTGCGGTAGAGAATACTTGGTTTGCTTTTGTTGGGATTGTGGTGTTCTTTTCAATCAATTTAGTCATTACGCCGCCCATGGTTTCGATACCAAGAGACAGTGGAGTAACGTCTAGTAGAAGAACGTCTTTCACATCACCCGCCAATACACCACCTTGAACCGCAGCACCAACAGCAACTGCTTCATCAGGGTTTACGTCTTTACGTGGTTCTTTACCGAAGAACTCAGTAACCTTAGCTTGAACCATAGGCATACGAGTTTGACCACCAACTAGGATAACGTCAGTGATGTCGCCTACAGACAAGTCAGCATCTGCAAGAGCAACTTTTAGAGGCTCAAGCGTACGCTTCACAAGGTCTTCAACCAATGACTCTAATTTCGCACGAGTCACTTTTACGTTCATGTGCTTAGGACCGGTTGCATCTGCTGTGATGTAAGGTAAGTTTACATCCGTTTGTTGTGCAGAAGACAATTCGATCTTCGCTTTCTCTGCAGCTTCTTTTAAACGCTGCATTGCAAGCGGATCGTTACGTAGGTCGAAACCTTGCTCTTTTTGGAACTCGTCTACTAAGTAGTTGATTAGACGTGTATCAAAGTCTTCACCACCTAGGTGTGTATCACCGTTAGTTGCCAATACTTCGAAAGTTTGCTCGCCTTCTACTTCATCGATTTCGATGATAGAAATATCGAATGTACCACCACCAAGGTCGTAAACAGCGATAGTGCGGTCGCCGCCTTTCTTATCCAAACCGTAAGCCAGCGCTGCTGCTGTTGGTTCGTTGATGATACGCTTAACTTCAAGACCTGCGATGCGACCTGCATCTTTCGTTGCTTGACGTTGAGCATCGTTAAAGTAAGCAGGAACGGTAATAACAGCGCCAGTCACTTCTTCACCAAGGAAATCCTCAGCGGTTTTTTTCATTTTTTTCAATACTTCAGCAGAAACTTGTGGTGCAGCCATTTTTTGGCCTTTCGCTTCTACCCATGCATCGCCATTGTCTGCTTTAACAATTTTGTATGGCATGATTTTAAGGTCACGCTGGATTTCTTCTTCTTCAAAACGACGACCGATCAAACGCTTGATCGCAAACAATGTGTTTTCAGGGTTAGTAACTGCCTGACGCTTTGCTGGTTGACCAACTAAGATTTCACCGTCTTGTGTGTAAGCGATGATGGAAGGTGTTGTACGATCGCCTTCCGCGTTTTCGATTACGCGTGGTTTATCACCGTCAAGAACGGCAACACAAGAGTTAGTTGTACCTAAATCGATACCAATGATTCTACCCATGATAAATCTCCAAAATTCGTTCTAATTCTTTCGCTGATACCCGAGATATGGGGTCTAGCATTTCTGGTTCAACCCCTAAAAATAAATTTTTCAGGTGTCGCTTAATTTGCTTATGCTCAATAGATAAGGGCGCGAAATGGCTTTTCAAGTGCGAACCAAAAAAAAACCCGCATTCCTGCGAGTTTTTTTATTTTTAAGCGTAAAAATAGTCTTACGCTTGAGTTGTTGCCGCTTTTGATACCATCACCATCGCAGGACGAACCACACGACCGTTTAACTCGTAACCTTTTTGCATGACTAACATGACGGTATTTGGATCGTGCTCTGCACTTTCTTGAATCGACATGGCTTGGTGCATTTCAGGGTTGAATTTCTCACCTTTTGGATCGATAACTTTCAAACCAAACTTATCAACGGTGTTTGACATGGTTTTCAACGTCAATTCCACACCTTCTAACATAGGCTTCAGCGCTTCATCCGCTTTATCTGCCATATCGATAGCACGTTCCAGGTTATCAATAACAGGCAACAATTCACCCGCAAAACGCTCTAGAGCAAATTTACGTGCTTTTTCAATTTCTTGCTCACTACGACGACGCATATTTTCTACGTCAGCACGAGCGCGCAAGACGCTGTCTTTTTGCTCTTCAACTTTCGCTTCACTTGCTGCAAGTGCTTCTTCCAAATCAGTGATGCGTAAGTTCAAGTGATCGCACTCGGTCATTTCAATAACGGTATCCACTGTTTCTGGCTCAACAGCATCCACGGTGTCGTTGTGTTTGATGTTTTCTTCTGGTTTTTGCTCGTGTTTGCTCATTGTTATCTTCTCCGCAAAGCTTAAAGAACGGGATCGGGAAAGCGATCCTGATCACCATTAAATTGAGTGTATTGCCTTATTATGGGGATGAACTTCTACGATTCAAGTTAAGACGATGGACAAAAGGCGACAAAGTCAAAAACATCACGTTATACTGCGGCTTCTCTCTTCTGTCTTCGTAAAGGCATTATTAACATGTTCCACATCATCGCGTTAATTGGTCGTCCTCGAAACGCTGACGCGCTGCAAACGCATCACAGCTTATATCACTGGCTGACTGAAAAAGGTCATCAAGTATTAGTCGACCAACGTCTGCAAGACGAATTACTCGATCTGCCCGTATCCTGTTTTTGTGATCTACTCAGCATTGGTCAAAATGCAGAATTGGCGATTGTGGTCGGTGGGGATGGTAATATGCTGGGTGCAGCACGGGTTCTATCTCGCTTTAATATTTCCGTCATTGGTGTCAATCGTGGGAATTTGGGGTTTTTAACGGATTTGGATCCAGAAGGATTTGAAGCTGAACTCGAACGTGTCCTCGCCGGTGAGTTTATTCGTGATCCTCGTTTTTTATTAGAAGCTGAAGTCCATCGCCATGGACAAGTAAAAAGCCATAATGCCGCATTGAATGAAGCTGTCATTCACTCGGGTAAAGTGGCCAATATGATCGAATTTGAAGTCTATATTGACGGCGTATTTGCTTTTTCTCAGCGATCTGATGGATTAATTATTGCGACGCCAACCGGCTCTACTGCGTATTCGTTATCGGGTGGTGGTCCTATTTTATCGTCCAGTTTAAGCGCAATCACATTAGTTCCCATGTTTCCACACACCTTATCCAGTCGTCCCTTGGTTATTGATGCCAATAAACGCATTACCTTACACGTATCGCCTGAGAATCAAGTGGATCTAGAGGTCAGTTGTGATGGACAAATTTCATTGCCAGTGACACCGGGTGATGAAATTCATATTTATCAAAGCCCAAATCAATTGCAATTGATTCACCCTAAAAGCTACAGCTATTATGAAGTGTTACGTCAAAAATTAGGCTGGGCAAGCCGATTATTTTAAAGCCTGTATCATGAAACGGATGGTTTTTCCCCCAAAGAAAATACGCCTTCAATGTGTTACGACGAACCATCCATGTATATACTTCGCCAAAAAACGGGCGTTTATTCAGTAGGTGAACCCATGCTTTCTCACATGACCATTTCTAATTTTGCGATAGTTAAACATCTTGAATTTGAACTTAAATCCGGCATGACCACCATTACAGGTGAAACGGGTGCTGGTAAATCCATTGCCATTGATGCATTAGGATTATGTTTGGGAGAGCGTGCAGAAGCCAGTATGGTCAGACCCAATGAAAGCAAAGCCGATATCAGCGCAACCTTTTCATTAGGTGAAAATGAAGCCGCACAAACTTGGCTTGAAGAAAATGAGTTGAGTGATGGTGATGAGTGTATTTTACGCCGAGTGATCACCAAAGAAGGTCGCTCTCGTGGTTTTATTAATGGGACTGCCGTGCCTGTTACCCAACAAAAAAAATTGGGGCAGTTATTAATTAACATTCACGGGCAACATGCGCACCAACAGTTAATGAAACCCGATTATCAATTACACATGCTGGATCAATACGCCAGTCATAAAGCATTACTGAAATCAGTACAAACACATTACCGAACTTGGCGTAATGCGGATAAAGCGTTAAAACAATTAATTATCAATCGAGAAGAAAATCAAGCCCAAAAACAATTGATTGAATACCAAATTAAAGAGCTTAACGATTTAGCATTAGGGGAATTCGAATACACAGAAATCGAAGAAGAACACCGCCGCTTATCCAACAGCGATGATTTAGTCAGCTATAGCCAAAGCGCATTAGATTTGCTTTACGATGGTGAAGACGTCAATGCTCTGCAATTACTGCAACAAGCCTGCTCACAATTAAATCAATTGGTTGATCTCGACAATAATTTGACTGAATTACCCAACATGCTTGATGAAGCCATGATTCAAATTCAAGAAGTGAGCCAAGAGCTTCGTGGCTACCTTGATAATTTAGACGTTGATCCAACACGCTTCCAGTATGTTGAGGAACGCCTAAGCAAAATTTTAGCCATGGCACGCAAACACTATGTTATGCCCGATACCCTGTACGAAAAACATCAACATTTATTGAATGAATTAGCCTTGTTAGATTGCAGTGATGAGCATTTGGATGACATCAAGCAAGACGTTGAAAACAAGCGTCTCGCCTTTATCGAACAAGCAACTCAACTCAGTGAAAGCCGCCAACAACACGCTAAAGATTTGGATTTAAAAATCTCAGACAGCATGCATCAACTCAGCATGGAACACGGCATTTTTACTATTCAAATTCAATTTGATGAACTGCACCCAACGGCATTAGGCTGCGATAAAATCGTATTCTTAGTCTCAACGAATCCAGGTCAGCCCTTACAACCTCTTGGTAAAGTTGCATCTGGTGGTGAGCTATCACGAATATCTCTTGCCATTCAAGTGATCACAGCACAGAAAGTGGATACACCAAGTTTGATTTTTGATGAAGTCGATGTCGGCATTAGTGGTCCAACGGCTGCCATTGTCGGTAAACTGTTACGTCAATTAGGCAAATCAACTCAAGTCATGTGTGTAACCCATTTACCTCAAGTCGCAGGTTGTGGTCATCAACAAATGTTTGTCGCGAAAAAAAGCACAAATGGGCAAACCGAAACCAGCATGTGTTTATTAGATGAAGCCGCGCGCATTGCAGAATTAGCCCGTTTATTAGGTGGCAGTGAAATTACGGAACGTACCCTTGCAAATGCAAAAGAGTTATTGATTGCCGCATAAATTCTTGAAGAAAAAAACGCGAGCCACTAACGAAACGAAACGATTTAGAATACACTTATTCAATTACAACCTCTAAGCGGGTGTTTTTGTTTAGAGAATATAAAACAGGCGTGTTTTATCATTAAGATGAATAAAGCACGTAAATTTGGTCTTTATTTACCGTTTTAGACTCTGCCCACCGTATTATTTTCGGTGCAGTAAAAACGAATGAGCCAGGATGCTATGAATTGGAAAAACATTGCTGCACTCACTTTGGCAGCCTCTTTACTCAGCGGTTGTTCAGTTGCCTCACGCTTGGTTTATCACATCGATATCAACCAAGGTAATTATGTTGCACAGGAAGACGTGAGCATGCTTCGTATTGGTATGACGAAACAACAAGTGGAATACGTATTAGGAACACCAATGCTGGTGCAACCTGAATACCCAAATGTATGGTACTACATCTACTACCATAAGCCGGGTCACAACACTCCAATCCAAAAAGATCTGATCTTAACCTTTAATCAAGACAACCAGTTATCACGCATGAGTGGTGATTTCAAAGCGAGTCCTGATTTTAACCAACCTCTACAACAATAATATTCATAAAAAAAGCTCGCCAAGGCGAGCTTTTCTCATTTTTTATCTTTGGCTTGTTGCGCTAATCGCTTTTGACGAATCTCTCTCGGATCGGCAATCAAAGGACGATAAATTTCAATACGATCACCGTCATGTACTTGCTCATCTAACGCCACATTTTTACTGTAAATACCGACTTTATTGACTGATAAATCAATGCTGGGAAACATACTTAATATACCAGATTGTTCAATAATAGCTTTTACTTGTGTATCAGGCGTAACAGCCAAACGAATTACCTTTTGTTGATCGGGTAAGGCATACGCAACCTCAACATGAATCAATGTCTCTTCAGACGCCATAAACTACTTTCGCTCTTTGAGTAAACGCCCCCACCATATTATTGGTGAGCTCTTGAAATATTTGACTAAATGCCAACTCAGCTAAGGTATTATTAAATTCGAAATCCAAATTTAATTCAATCTTACACGCTGACGCATCCAACTCAGTAAATCGCCAACCACCCGATAATTTCTTAAACGGACCATCAACCAAATTCATATTAATCTGATTATGATCGATCCATTGATTTGTGGTTACAAACGTCTTACGAATCCCCGCCTTAGACACGTCCACTGAGGCCATCATATGCTCACTGGATTGTTCTAATATTTGCGTACCAGAACATCCTGGCAAAAAATCGGGATAAGCGGTCACATCGTTCACCAAAGTAAACATTTGCTGGGCACTGAATGGCACCAAAGCCGTACGGGTGATTTGAGGCATATCCTCTCCCTCGTTTATAAATCAGAGAACTTGGTTCTTTATTTCAAGACATCCAGCCTTTTCTTTATCCATTACCTTAGTTTGCATTCGATCAAACTGAGATAGCATGCAAAACCTAGTCGATGGACTACAGCAATGATAACATTACTTATCAACAGCCAAAACAAGCACAACACAGCTCACGTCTCGGCGATCACATTCCCCATAGGATAATGAGAATTTATGGCTAAAAATAAATCAAAAGACAAAACAGGCAGCAACACCATCGCAATGAACAAAAAAGCGCGTCATGAATTCTTCATTGAAGAAGACATGGAAGCGGGTTTAGAACTGCAAGGGTGGGAAGTGAAATCTTTACGCGCAGGTAAAGCGAATATTGTCGAAAGTTACGTTCAAATGAAAGACGGCGAAGCTTACTTGTTTGGCGCCACGATTACGCCTTTAAATGCCGCCTCCACTCACGTTATCTGTGAGCCAATGCGTTACCGTAAGCTATTATTAAAGCGCAGAGAACTGGATAAATTGGCCGACGGTATCAACCGCGATGGTTATACGGTTGTTGCTTTATCTTTGTATTGGAAAGGCTCATGGGCAAAACTGAAGATCGGTTTGGCGAAGGGTAAGAAGATGCATGATAAGCGTTCTGACATTAAAGAGCGCGATTGGGCACGCGATAAACAGCGTTTAATGAAGCATAGTGCAAGGTAATGGTTGACCTCTTAGCTATTTATGCTAAGATTTCCGTACTTTCAGGGGCTGATTCAGGATTCGACAGGATCAAGAAGGCTCGTGGAGCATGCCGAGGGGCGGTTGGCCTCGTTAAAAGCCGCAAAAAAATAGTCGCAAACGACGAAACTTACGCACTAGCAGCTTAATAACCTGCATAGAGCCTGCTCTCTCTAGCCTTAGACCGTAGGACGGGGATTCAGAGCAGTCAAAAACAAACGGTATCGCGTGGATATTTTGACTTGAGAGTTGAAGCGTTAAAACTAATTCAGGTATGTCTTTACATGGCGTGTCAATCCGCAGTGTACTGACGAGAATAAAGATTTGACTAAGCATGTAGCGCCATTAGTTAGACTGATTTTGGACGCGGGTTCAAATCCCGCCAGCTCCACCAAATTCGTATACGAAGACGTCCTAGGACGTCCAGAGAGCCCGCTAGGTCATTGACTTAGCGGGCTTTCTTGTATC
>CAMQZF010000088.1 GCA_947039525.1 uncultured Photobacterium sp.
CTTTTTAAAAAGCATGCTCCATTAAACCGTATAGATTCATTGAACCAAATCAAGAAATATTAGAAAAATCATGGATTATATTGCTATACATTTTATTAAATAGATCAGTATCATCTTGCAATGGGTGATTCATCCAGTTTCTGTGGTAAGCGGCAATTAACTTACCATTTAAAGAAAATGAATATGAATAAAAACCGATTATAAGAAAAGTATGATTATGATCTCATAGGAAGAATAACAGCATAATCACACTATTTAATGACGTTAATCAATCAGATCATAAATGGTTGGAATTGGATTACGTTTATGCTGAGTGATCGTATAAATGTGAATCAAACGCTGAGAAACACGATCTTCAACGGGTTTACCTTCTAGAAAATCATCAATTTCATCGTACGTTACCAATAGCGCCTCTTCATCTGCTTTTTGAGGTGCTAGTTCTTCTGAATCTGCCGTTGGCACTTTTTGCACTAACGAAGCTGGCGCACCCAAATGAGCAGCAATTTGACGAACTTGACGCTTATTTAATCCAAATAAAGGAGCAAGATCACAAGCCCCATCACCAAATTTGGTGTAAAAACCAGTAATGTTTTCAGCTGAATGATCCGTACCCAACACCAAGCCATTGACCAAGCCCGCAACTTCATACTGCGCAATCATACGACTGCGTGCTTTTACATTGCCTTTTACAAAATCAATTTTTACCTGATCATTTGATATTAGTGATGTATTTGCTAATGCATTTAACGTTTCAGTGTGGAGACCATCAACCCCTTGTTTAATATTTACACTGATCGATTGTGACGGCTGAATAAACTCTAAAGCCAATTGTGCTTCATCTTCATCTTGTTGCTCGCCATAAGGCAATCTCACGGCAATAAACTGATAATCCAACGTATCGAACTCAATATTTAATTGATCAATGGCCAATTGAGCTAATCGACCACAAGTTGTCGAGTCAACCCCACCACTGATACCCAAGACTAAGTGGCGACTGTGTGCTGCCAATAAAATTTGCTTAATAAACGCCATTCGGCGTTGAATTTCAAATTCAACATCAATCGTTGGTAATACACGCATTTGTTCTCGAATATGCTGTTCCATCTCTCTTCGCCTTCTTTCTATTACGGTTGCTTAGAATAAGATATAGCAACTTATTCTGGTGACTTATCAAAAAAATGAAATGATGCGATAACTTCTACGATGAATCAATGTAAAATAATGAAATTAAATACATTCAAGACTGAGATTCACTATGAGCGAGTCAATTGCTATTTTTGGAAGTGCTTTTAATCCACCGAGCTTAGGGCATTTGTCAGTACTACAACAGCTAACACATTTTGACCGCGTGTTTCTTGTCCCAAGCTTTTCCCATGCTTGGGGAAAACCGATGATGGATTTTGATTATCGATGTCAACTGATTGAGGCATTCATTTCAGATGCTCAACAACCTAATTTAACGTTATCTCGTATAGAATCTACGTTAGATGAAAGTCCAATCACCACCTTTTTATTATTGAGTAAATTACAAGAGCATTATCCAGAAGCCAACTTTACCTTTGTAATGGGCCCTGATAATTTACTGAATTTTAGCCAGTTTGATCGTTCTAATGACATTTTATTCCAGTGGAAAGTCTTAACGTGCCCACAAACTGTGGATATCCGCAGCACAGACATTCGCAATGCTTTAGCAGAACATCAAGATATTCAACATTTAACGACTCCAAGTGTGGCAAAAAAATTAATGAATCAGGCGCAATAATCACCTTAAACAAAAGGAAGTACCTGAAACTCTTTCTTTTGTTGTTTATCTTTAATTTCAATGTTGAAAAATAATGAGCTATCACATCAATTAAATCACATAAGCTTATGTTTTTAATATAAAGAATATCAATGATAATTAATAAATTGTAACGCTCTCATGATTTACATTAATTAATTTAATCGGAATAATAGAATAAAATCACTAGGGATGAATTGATATGGAAACCAAAAAAAATAATATGCTGATGGAAATGGTATGCAACGTCATCCTTCCTTCTGTCATTTTAATGAAACTCAGTGGACCTGAGAATTTAGGTACCATGGGTGCTTTGATTGTCGCGTTAGCTTTTCCTATTATCTATGGCGGCTATGAGCTTATTCGCTTTAAAAAATTCAACTTTATTTCTTTATTGGGCTTTATCAGTGTATTAATGACGGGGGGTATCGGCTTATTAGAATTGGACCCTCAATGGTTAGCCATTAAAGAAGCTTTCATTCCAGGAGTTATTGGATTAATTATTTTAGGATCGAGTTTCACGCGTAGCCCAATTGTCTCTAAGCTTATATTTAATAAAACTATTTTCAACATTGAACTGATCAATTCTAAATTAGAGCAAAATCAAAACAAAAATAACTTTGATCGCCGTTTAATTCAATCGAATTACCTATTTGCAAGCACATTCTTATTTTCTTCCATCATGAATTATGTATTAGCCACCATAATTGTAACCAGTCCTGCTGGAACTGAAGCCTTTAATACAGAGTTAGGTAAGCTAACGCTGATGAGCTATCCAGCAATTGCCATTCCATCGATGATAATGATGATTGGTGTCTTCTATTTTCTATGGCGTCAATTAAAAAAATTGACTCAACTTGAAAATAATCAAATATTTAATATGTAAGTTAATTTAATATTTTTATTATAAAAGCCAACAGCTTTGTTGGCTTTTATTTTCTATAAAACAAAAATCAAGAGAAAATCATTGATGATATTCTGACTAAAATATCAGACTTCAACGAATGATTTCCTCTCGTAAAATACGAATTACGCTTCACTCTCTTTAAAAAAGTCATGCGTGCCTGTCATAAAGGCATTCAAAATTTCAGGAGTTAGCTCACCCAACGCTTCTAAACGCTTCAATTCCGCCACAATCATTTTCTGCTGATCCAAAGAAGGAATGGGTAAATCCGGTTCTTTTTCTAACTCTTCTTGATTAATTAAGTTATCTAACATGGTCATTCTCAATACGTTTGATTTTTTTTCATTATACTCATGGATAAGCCAGATGAAAACTAAGTGATAGTCTCCATCGAAATTGATTTGCTTATTTCATGTTAATTAATTGATTTACGATATAAAAAAGAGAAAAGGTATCAATATGAAAAAAAAATACCTATTGGGATTAACCCTTGTGTTATTGATTGCTTGTCGTGATGATGCCATCTCTAAAAATATTAATCGTACAACCATTCAAAATGATTGGATATTAGTTGAAATTGACAATCATCGCTTAACCCAAGACAGCGGAAAAATCATACCCAATATTGCAATTGATGCTGATCTCAAA
This sequence comes from uncultured Photobacterium sp., assembly GCA_947039525.1. Taxonomy (GTDB): domain Bacteria; phylum Pseudomonadota; class Gammaproteobacteria; order Enterobacterales; family Vibrionaceae; genus Photobacterium. The sequence goes on from CAMQZF010000088.1 coordinate 3,333, forward strand.
GTATCTGGCTTTAGTGGTTGCAATCGTTTTATGGGATTAGCTGAGATTACGAAACAAAAATTTCGGATTAAAAAATGGCATCAAACAAAAATGCAATGCCTGAATAAAACACAAACACAATTAGAAACGCTGGTCAAAAATCTGTTATCTCAATGGAGTGAAGCTTCCATTTCTGATCATCAGCTTATCTTGAAAATAAAAAAGCATCGTTTAATTTTTCTTGCTGAACCACAATTTGAACAGCAATATAAAAAGTGACTCACGTAATGTTCTTAATTTTATTGTTTAGAATCAGCACATCGGCACTATTTTCTCAAAATTAAGTAACACCACAATAAAATAAAATTATTTGATTATGGTGTTACTGTGATCCATTTATGACATAGGCTTAGCCAGTGATTCTGGATACCCACGCTCTATGGCTAGAGCTTGAGCCATAACATAAATGTCATGACAAGATAATCCCTGTACGATTGGTAACTGTACTTCCCTTGGCTCATTATCTGGTAAAGGTACAATCAAGCTATGATGCTCTAAATCCTTTAAAATCTCATCAGCAGCAGATAATGCTGATGACGCTTTCACAATTTCCAATCGAGCATAATCAGAGCCAGAAAAGCTGACGTTCGCGGCTCGTAATGAAATATCGTTACCGGGTACTTGTTGCGCCCCAAATAAAGGTTTTCCTGCACAAGTTGCAGAATGAAAGTTGGGAACATACTGTTCTACATGATGAACCGCACGAGTGGTACGCTCATTAATCTCATCTTCGCTCCACCCCTGACTGATTCTCTTAGTCAAATACTCGGGTAATGCCGGCTGAGAACTTTTTTCTGTTGAACGAACCAATCCATCGTTAAACAACGTAATCTCTTGTGTCATACCATGCAGTTGGAAATAATTATCAGCATAAGGCGTTAACTGCGCCATACCCTGAGGTGTGCCACGTTCGCCATGAAAGATGACCTCAGGCCAGCGGCCTTCACACTCAAGCCACTGAGTAACGTAAGCCGCTTTAAACTCCACCAAGCGAGTTTGTGGTTGCTTTACCCAATCATCAATGGTGCCTGTTTGATAACCAGCAGCATTAATCAAGTAATCCACTTCATATTCTGCTAACGACCAATCAGAAATCGCTTCATTCCAATATTGAGCTTGAATTAACCAACCTTTTTCTAATGAGATAACCTTAGTCACTCGATGACCGAATAACAGATTGGTATTGGGCTGTGCTGACAAGCTGAGTGCCGAGGTGGCAGCAAAACGAAATAAACTCAATCCACACTCTTGAACCAAAATCATTGGGTATTGAAAACGATCCAATGACACATTCTTTGCCACAGGGATCATCCAATCATCCAAGGTTTGTGGATCGCTGGGCAAGGGCTGCAACGCTAAGTGTTCTAAATACGCTCTGTCGTATGTTTTAAAATACTCAGCAGGGTTGCCCAATACCGTATTTCTAGGGTCTTCAGTAACTAAATCTTGATAAGCTTGTTGTAATAACATTAAACGAGGCAATAAATCGGAAGGGCTCCCACTGTCTTGTTTCGGTACGGCAATAACGGTCGGCCTCACATTAGCAACATTAGGAAATGCACGAAGCATATCAATGGATTGAGCCAATAAGGTCAAGCATTGCTGATTCGAAATCTCGCGATATAAATTCCCCCCAGCATGTAAGTGGCAAATGGGTGGACCATTTACCAAACTGGTGCCACTTTCAAATAAAGTGACCACTATGCCAGCCTCTGATAAACGCATCGCCGCGGTAGAGCCTGCAACTCCACCCCCAATAATACCCACACGACATGAGGGTGATATAGATTCGATTATTTGTTGTCTAAAATCTTGTTGAGTCATATTGGTATATTAGTTTTTTTATTTTTGACAGTGTACTTTGCGCTATTAAGCAAGAAAAGGTACTAGCGAATTTTTTAGGCGATAAATTTTAATAAAAAGAAAAAAGCCGATCATTATGATCGGCTTTTTTTATTTTTCTCTAAACTCACACTTTACATCAGTAAATTAAGCTTAGATTGAACGTGTACACTTAGGATAATCGCGACCATTTTTGGTCAATCCTAACTGCCATACGCTCAATTGACGAGAACGGAAACCACCAGCACAACTTAGCAGGTAGTAACGCCACATACGGTAGAAACGCTCGCCGTACTTCTCTGAAATTTCAGGCCATGTTTCTTCAAAATTACGATCCCACGCCATCAACGTTTTGTCGTAATCAGGACCAATGTTATGCAAATCTTCTAAGTTAAAACGTTTTTCCATTGCCGTGCCCAATTGAGCAATTGATGGAATAACACCATTCGGGAAGATGTACTTACGAATCCATGGGTCAGTATCTTCTGATTTATGGGACACTTCACCACCGATGGTGTGCAATACAAAAATACCGTCGTCAGCTAGGAAACGATCCGCACACTTGAAGAAATCATCGTAGTTATCAGGACCTACGTGCTCTAACATACCAATAGAAACAACGCGATCGTATGGTTGCTCTGGGAAGTGTTCACGGTAATCGCTCAAGATAAAGGTGATAGGTAAACCAGCACATTTCTCTTGACCCAATTTCACTTGCTCTTCAGAAAGAGTTAAACCTTCACAGATCACGCCGTAATGCTCAGCCGCATACTTCATGAATGAGCCCCAACCACAGCCGATATCCAAGATACGCATGCCAGGCTCTAGACCCATTTTACGACAGATAAGATCCATTTTTTGCTCTTGAGCAACGTCAAGATCATCAGTATCTTTCCAGTAAGCACAAGTGTAAGACATGTATTTATCCAGCATACGCTCAAATAAATCATTACCTGTATTGTAGTGGTAAGACACGTCTTCTTTTGAACGTTGGATGCTTTGTGGGTTAAAGAACTGCTTTAGTTTCTTCGCACCCAACTTCATTTTCTCAACGGTCGTCACTTGCTCATCTAAACGCGCTTTTAGAATGCGAGAAATCATTTCATCCAATTGCTCACAGTCCCACAAACCATCCATATAGCTTTCACCTAGGCCTAATGAACCATCACGCAGGATACGCTCATAAACCTCGTCACTGTGAATTTGAATGTCCCATGGTTTATCACCGTTAACAGTGATATCCGCTTTACTCAGTAATTGCTCAAAAATTGCATAATTAGACATAACTAAAAAAACCTTGTTCGCATAATAGTATTACTGAAGCAGCACGGGCAAATCTCACAGTAAACCAAAAATATGCGCATACCTTGCGAATTCATTGGAATAGGAGCAAGCCACAAAAAAGCAACGTAATGTTTCATTAATTGAAAACAAAGCCTCAATCTTTACAAACAAACCAACTCACAAAAAAAACAATTTAAAACAATAAGATAAATCAAGTAATTTCAAAAAAAACATTCGTTCAGTTTTTCTTTATATTGATTCATTGTTTCTGAATTTTTTTTGTATGATAATCACAGTATCTTCTTTAGAATTTCATCCTTCATTCATAGTGTCTAATTTTACAACAAACTATCAATACTCTTCATAATAACCGTAAATTCGATCTTATCTGGACAAACCATTCAAATTGGTTTTATTTATCTTTTACTGACTTTTTTGTACTTAAAATAAGTGCATGAGTATGACGCTATTCACACCCTTCACAGGGAATATAATGCACAAATGATTCCATCGGTTTAGTCAGCTCAATTTGATGTTGTACATACTCACAAAATGCTTCCGCCATGGTAATGTTTAAATCATACGGAGCCGATTCCATTTGCAAAATTTCATGGTAGCCCTCTTTACCCATCACAGTATAAGCAGAAGACACCACACCATAAATACGATCATCTTCAATCGCTGACCAACGATCATCAATGAAGATATCCAAAGTTTGAATTCGCTTTCCTTCCTCTGCACAGCAACGATAACTAAAGCGACAGCCAGCAACGTATGGAAAACTGCCAGTTCCTGTGCCTTCCACACCATTATCGACCGCATTATTAATGGCACCTTCTAACATTAAACGCAGGTGTTTTCCCGCTAAACGGTACGTCATAATATCAATAGCAAAAGGCAATAACTTACCGGAGACATCTGCTTCACTCAGTTTTCCTGCATTTAATGAAGCCCGTACGCCACCGGCATTATGAATCGCAACATCCGTTGGAATTCCTTGATGACGAGCACACCACAAAAAACTTTCAGCAACCCAAGGCGCAACATCACTTCCACCTCGATTATCAGGCACACGGACATGACGCAATGGCTCTGTCACCGTCGTTAAAATACGTTGTTGAGATTGAATTAAAGCAGGGCGATATTGTTGATCTAACAATTGTTCAACGACGAGATCTTTTTCGTAAAATGCAACGCTCTCTTGTTGAAGTAAATATTCAAGCGCTTGTTGTAAATCCTCATCCGATAACGGATCGCTACCATCAGCGGCATAACTAAACTGATGCCCTAATAACCATTGGTTGTTTGCTGATAAAGTTTGCAATACATCATCGTCATCAAAAGTAACGGATAACTGACCCAGTAATAATGCATTACAGCCAGATTGCACGACCACAGTCGATCCAACGGTAAGCGCATATTGATCTTTCTCTCCCAATCCTAACGATTGGAAATCACCTTGAAAGGTATGAGTGTGACCGCCAATGATCAAATCAATATCGGTGACGGCTAGAGCTAACCATTTATCTCGCTCATAACCTAAATGGCTAAGTACAATGATTCTTTGAATGCCTTGTCGATGAATCTCAGCAATGGTTTTTTCAGCCACATCGACAATAGGTAGAAACAAGGTATCAGGATCCGGGCTTGCAACCTGTGCCATGTTCTCTAGGGTTAAACCAAACACAGCAATACGTTCTTTTCCTTTGCCATGCACCAAAAATTGCCCACATTGCTTGTCAGAGTCATAACATAATAAATTTGTTTTGAGCGCTAATGGATTCGCTTTATTTGGATCCTCATGAGATAGATCCCAATTAGCTGCTAAAACAGGAAAATCAATGAGATCGAGAAAATCAGCGACCAGACGATTGCCCATATCTAACTCATGATTGCCCAAAGCCATGGCATCAATACCAATGGCATTCCAAAGTACAGCATTTGCCTTCCCTTTATATAGGGAAAAATATTGTGACCCTTGAAAACAATCCCCGGCATGGAAACAGAGTACAGGCGTACCTGACATACTGGCTTGTTCTTTTATTTGCTTAAATACCGTTGCTACACGAGAGAAGCCCCCACACTGAATGTAAATGGGGCGAGATAATACGGGTAAGGTAAATTTGACCGCTTGCTCATCAAATTGTGAATGCGTGTCGTTTAAATGGAGGATGGTTAAGTCAGTTGTCATACAGGGAACACTTATCTTTTCTAATGTCTTTCTTATTAGAAAGTATTTCACAGGAACCGAATGATTCACACTGATAAATTAATCATTTATTGCTTCTCTTTACGAGTAACGAATCATAAATTCATGGCATCGTTATCAATTATCAAAATCCATTGAGCCTCTGACTATCATTATTTTACGTGAAATATAATTGGCACATGAAATACATGTGAATTTTAAAAATAGAAAAAATCAAAATATACTATAGGGAAATCAATCATATTACACAGTTTCTTTTAATGATTAATCGCATGACATAAAAAATCAGCAATAGAATAATAAATAGCTGCCTCTCCTAAAGGCAGTATCCTTACTGCCAATACTGAGCAATCAGATGATAAAAAAAGGTTATAGAGTCTCAATTAGAAAGAAATGAGTTAAGCTCCACGTATTATTTCGCTTCTACTGTACCGGGTAAAGATAAATCCCCTGACGCAATGTCTTGCACGTTTGTCACACACAATAACGGACTGTGGATGCTTTTATTCACTTGTAATACCGCAGTTACAGCATCAAATTTAAAGTGCCCTTTATTAGCAATCGTATTACTTGGCACATCTACACGTAACGTCGTGTCAGAAAGTGTTAAATCATAGCCGGGACTGTCAATGTAAATTGGTAGCTCTGGTCAAGTCACAGGGGTTTTCACTTTTGCACCCTTGGGAATATCACGCACTTTCAACCCGCCTGAACACATTTTATCTTTTACCAATACAACCCAATGCGAATGCCAAAGACCACCGTCATTTTTTAAATTACCGTCTTTATTTTCATCGTATTTTGGTGTGTCATCAAAATCAGGATGAGAGGTAATAGCAAGAGCAACAATTCCTTTATCCGCACCAAATCCAATATCACTTGAATTCAGCGTTGTCGGCCATACATAACTGTACACTTCTGATCCCGCTAATTTCCCAACGGGTGTGGGGTTTTTTTCCCTAATTCTTTCGTGACACCAAGTTGAAAAATGAGCATATCCCCTTTTTTTTGCACTCGAGCATGAATTAAATCAAAGGCAGGAATAATATCCGCTTTTGTTGGGCTAGTAATTTGACTTGATTCAGGTGCTGTTTTTTTAGCATTCTCTTCAGCAATAGCAAAAGGAGAGCAGATAAGTAAAGTGAGCAACATTTTATTCATGATTTATGTATACCTCATTTCATGTAACATCAAATAACCATCTGTTTTTAATGGATTTATTTCACATTATAATTTTGGCTATTTTATATAATAAATACAAATAGTTGCGGTTAAAAAGTAAAGCTTTATCAATTTTAATACAGTCTGTTTATGTACAATAAAACTTGCCTCTATTTTGTTCATATCCAATCAAGCACAATACATAAGGGTATGACAGCTACAGCGATTCTGCTCCAATAATTGTTAGAATAACGACCCACTTGTAAACATATAACACTACGTTTTCCTACTTTAACTAATTCAATATAAATATTTTTATATGTGACCATTCACTTAAAAAATGTACAATTCGATAATTATCAGTGCAGTAATGAACGAACAAAAGCGACATTAAGGCTAGGCTGTGTCCCTTAATTATCTAACTTACGTAAAAACAATCGGATAGCGGCT
>CAMQZF010000089.1 GCA_947039525.1 uncultured Photobacterium sp.
CAATCCGTCATCAAAAATAGTGAGCACATCACTTTCAGATTCCTAACCATTAAAAAATCACTTTGGTGAATTTTATTTGTTAGCATTCATGACAATAAACGATTAAAAAAGAATCATAAACACTCTGAATCTATATTTTTATATATAATACGATTTATTTAATTTCTTATTTCATTTTTAAATATTTGAGATATTCTAAAAATATAAGTATTATTTTAAAAACTTAAACTAATGAGTTTGGCATAGTGTTCTAAATACCTTTATTATTACATCATGATTTTCCAAACTTTAAATAATTCATTTAAAATGAAGTGAGATAAAAATATGTCAGACGCAATGAAAATTCTTTTAAACCTTCGTAGTCTACGTGCTTTTTCACGTGAATATTCTTTAGAGCAACTTCAAGAAGCATTAGAAAAATTACAATCTGTTGTTACTGAGCGTGAAGAATCAGAAGCTGAAGAACGTGAAAAAGAAAACGAGCGTAAAGAGAAACTAGAACAATACCGTGAAATGTTAATTGCTGACGGTATTGATCCAGAGGAGCTATTTGCTACTCTAGCGAAAACACCAAAAGCAAAACGTGCATCTCGTCCTGCTAAATATAAATTTACGGATGAAAATAACGAAGAAAAAACATGGACTGGCCAAGGTCGTACACCAAGCGCACTTAAAAAGTTATTAGATGCTGGTCGCCAATTAGAAGAGTTTGAAATTTAATTTTTAGACTTTTTCTTATATAAAAAAACCTTGCTAATATCAGCAAGGTTTTTTTTATTTTATTTTTGCCATTTCATTTTAATCAATATCAATAATCAGATTAAACATAAACATGACTCTATTACCATTTCATTTAATGAATACTGTCCGCTAAACGGCTGACCGCTAAAGCAAAATAATTAGAGCGATTCCACTTTAACAATGTTTGGTAATTATTATAAATCAAATACGAATGTCCATGATTATCATCTGGTTGAATAAGCCATGCTTTAATATCCACATTCGGCAATGGTTGACCATTTAGTTTTGTCACACCACGTGCTTTCCAAACAGATAAAGGCTCACCTTTTGACATTTTTGTGCCAACCCAAGCTTCCGGTATGGCTTTAGCCATACGAACAGGTCGACCCCAAGTATACCCATCTTTCCATCCGGACTTTTTCAAATAATTAGCAGCAGATGCAAACACATCGGCTTTGGTATTCCAGATATCAATCTTGCCGTCGTTATTCCCATCGACTGCAAATGTTAAATAAGAGCTCGGCATAAATTGAGATTGTCCCATTGCCCCAGCCCATGATCCTTTCATTTCACTCGGCTTAATATGACCTTCATTTAATATCTGTAAAGCATCCATCACTTCACCACGGAAGAACGCGGCACGACGTCCTTCATAAGCTAATGTTGTTAGTGCTTCAACAACATTATAATTACCGGTGATTCGACCAAAATTACTTTCAATACCCCATAAGGCCACAATGAACTTTGGAGAAACGCCATATTCTTGACCAATTCGATCCAATACGGTTTTATTTTCTTGATAACGTTTATTAGCTAAATTAATTTTCCATTGTGGTACGGCTTTATTCAAATACTCGTCCAGAGTCAGTTTTCTTTCTGGTTGATTTCGATCCGCTTTTACCGCACGTTCAACAAATTGAATATTCGCAAACGCTTCATTAATAATTTTGTCAGAAATACCATCTCGACGAGCTTCCGCTTTGATACCAGAAACATAATTGTCAAAAGAAGCTTTCGTCGGTGCAGCCATTGCAGAAGGCATTGAAATAACGCCGAGCCCTAGAGCGACCAAAGTGGAAATCAAATGTTTGCGCATATTACCCTTCTACTTTTATTGATTGGATTTATTTCTTTTATATTCGTCTAATAAATTGACGGGTGGGGGTGGAAGTTGTAAAAAATACCCCTCATTTTGTAACGCTTCTTTTACTTTATCGATGTTCACAATCGCTAATTTATTTCGAGAAGATAAATTGATCACCATGACAAAGTGAGGCTTACCAAATACATTCATCAGTTCGTTAGGCACATCAGAAAAATTATCTTTATTATTTAGATAAAGATACGTCTGTTCTTTTTTGTTACTTTTATAAATAAAACAAAACATATAAAACCTCTTTTTTCTACTGTAATACTTATGCACCAAAATCACACGAAAAACTTAAAAACAGCACTTCATCATGCATAAAAAGGAGGGAGCGTTGTCAAATTTTCAGAGTGAAGTAAAAGGATAACTTGCTGTCGCATAGTTTGAAATATAACATGCATGTCTCGTGGTGATAATGTACCATTTTGACTATTCTGACCCTACTTATAGATATATCATGACAAAATCGGCAGAACTGAAAGGGAGCTCATTTACGCTCTCAGCTCTCCACCTTGTGGATAGCGATATTAATAAAGCAACGGCATTTTTAGCCGACAAGGTCAAGCAAGCGCCTGGCTTTTTTACCTCAGCGCCCATTGTTATCGATATAACTCAAGCTGGTGATCACATTGACTTTGCTGCTTTAAAGCACAGTATTGAAGAAACTGGCTTTATTCCCGTCGGTATTAGTGGCTGTAAAACGGAAAGACAACAACAACAAGTGAAATCCGCAGGTTTAGCCCTAATGAATGCGGCTCCTAATGCTCAACCTACATCTGAAACCTCCACCAATATCCCAATTACAGAGCCGTTATCGGCAAAAACAAAAACGATTACAACACCGGTGCGATCTGGTCAACAGATTTATGCGCCAAATTGTGACTTAGTAATTGTTAATAATGTCAGTGCGGGTGCTGAAATTATTGCAGACGGTTCCATCCATATTTACGGCACATTACGTGGCCGAGCAATCGCTGGCGCAAATGGTCAACGATCAGCGCAAATTTTTTGTCAGAATTTACAACCTGAATTGGTTTCTATTGCAGGTAACTATTGGCTCAGTGATAAAATTACCGAAGAATTCTGGGGTAAAAACGTTTTTATCTCACTTTCTGACAATAATTTAAAAATAGAGCTTCTGACTTTATAACATTTAAAAGGAATCCAATAGATGGCACGAATCATCGTTATTACCTCAGGTAAAGGCGGCGTAGGAAAAACAACATCAAGTGCAGCCATTGCCGCTGGTTTGGCTATAGCAGGCAAAAAAACCGTGGTGATTGATTTTGATATCGGTCTTCGTAATCTTGATTTGATTATGGGCTGTGAGCGCCGAGTCGTTTATGATTTTGTTAACGTCATTAATAATGAAGCTAACCTGACCCAAGCGTTGATAAAAGACAAACGTGTTGAAAATCTGTTTGTTTTACCCGCTTCTCAAACTCGAGATAAAGAAGCATTAACTCAAAAAGGCGTTGAAACGGTTTTTGCTGAATTAGATAAGCAAGGCTTTGAGTTCATTATTTGTGATTCTCCTGCGGGTATTGAAACTGGTGCTTTGATGGCACTGTATTTTGCTGATGAAGCGATTGTAACAACAAACCCTGAAGTATCTTCAGTTCGAGATTCAGATCGCATTCTTGGCATTCTCGATTCAAAATCACGCCGTGCTGAAAAAGGAATGGAACAAGTCAAACAACATTTATTATTAACGCGTTATAATCCAACACGTGTGAATATGGGTGAAATGCTGAGTGTAGAAGATGTTGAGGACATTTTACATATTCCATTATTGGGTGTGATTCCAGAATCTCAATCTGTGCTGAATGCCTCAAACAAGGGTGAGCCCGTTATTTTTGACCCAGCATCGGATGCAGGTTTGGCATATGAGGATACCGTTGCTCGTCTTTTAGGTGAAGAACGTCCATTCCGCTTCCTAAAAGAAGAGAAAAAAAGCTTCCTAAAACGACTTTTCGGAGGGTAATACAACATGGCTTTAATTGAGTTCTTTCGCTCTCGAAAGACATCTACGGCACAAGTGGCAAAGGAAAGACTACAAATTATCGTAGCTGAACGCCGATCAGCCGGTCAGCCAGCCCCGACTTATTTACCACAGCTTAAACGCGATATTTTAGAAGTATTGCGTAAATACGTGGATATATCTGAAGAACAAGTGAATGTTACTTTGGATCAAAGAGAAGAAGACTTATCAGTACTAGAACTGAACGTCACGCTTCCTGATGATAAATAGCGAAGCCGATTAACTTCGCTATTGTGATTCTTTTTGAATGCCCTTTGAGCCCGTGATTACGGGCTTATTTTTTAATCAAGGGCAATACGCGTGCTTCAAACAATGGTTGGCGCCATGTTTTCAACATATCTGGCTGCTTTTCCTCAGCAAAGTCATGTTTCCATGCCCATGAAATCAATTGATTGATTTGTTTCTTTGAAGCCAAAAATTCGGGTGCCAATCCCGTTTCTTTTTCAACTTCAGTCACTTGATCTTTGATCACTTTCACCAATTGTTTGTAGCCAGGATAGTCAACTAAACGGCTCAACGGCTGTGGATACTGATCTTCTGACAAGCGCTCTGCATCCAACACCATTTTAATCATACGAGCACCATGATGATGGATTTCCATGGGCTCAAAGCCTTCACTGCTCATTTTTGCTTTGGATTTAATATGATGGAACGCCAATTTCCATAAGTTAAATTCCTTCACGATAAAATTCAAAGCAATATCGCGCTTTCTGGCTTCTTCAACACGCCACTTTGCGGCAATTTGTAATACAGCCAATTGTTTCGGCGTTAACTGCCAGACATTTTTAATGTCCAGATAAGCTAAGTTAATATCACGATGCTTTAATCGTTTCTCCACTAACGAATTACACTCTAACTCAACCGCATCTAGCCACTCTTTTTCAATCACTTTATCTAATAGAGTTTCGAATAAAGGTAATAGATACTCCACATCTGCAGCGGCGTAATCAAGCTGATTATCCGTTAAAGGACGAGCTAACCAGTTAGTTCGAGCTTCACCTTTTTCTAAGTCCACACCAACGTATTCACTGACCAATGCACCAAATCCTGTTGAAATACCATGCCCAAGAAAAGCCGCCATAATTTGCGTGTCTAGCATCGGTTTGGGAATACATCCAGCGTGATGTTGGAATACTTCCAGATCCTCTCCACAAGCATGAAGTACTTTAATAACGCCTTCATCTTCCAATAACGCCCATAATGGCGATAAATCTGGAATCGCTAAAGGATCAATCAAAGCTAGGTGCTTACCATCAAAGAGTTGAATCAAGCCTAACTTAGGAAAAAGTGTACGAGTACGTACAAATTCGGTATCTAACATGACGTGCTTTTGTTGTCTTGCATGCATACAGATAATGTCTAAACGATCCGTTGTTGTAACGATTTCAAACTTCACAGAAAACCTTTAAAACAGATGTGCTGGCCAATGCCAGCACGAAAAAAAACAGTGGAAAAATACGCTATTTTTCCGTTTATGAGATGTGATCGCGATTGGCATTCGTACTTTCGGACTGCTCACGTAAAACACGTCGTAAAATTTTACCCACGTTTGTTTTTGGCAATTCATCATGAAATTCGATCACTTTCGGTACTTTATACCCTGTCAGATACTCACGACAATGATTAAGTACCTCTTCTTTTGTTAAACTCTGATCGCGTTTCACCACGCACAATTTAACAATTTCACCAGAAACGGGATGAGATTGACCAATGGCGGCAACCTCTAATACTTTATTGTTCATGGCAACAATATCTTCAATTTCATTTGGATACACGTTAAATCCTGACACCAAAATCATGTCTTTTTTACGATCAATGATGTGTAAGAAACCGTCATTGTCAAAACGAACGATGTCGCCTGTTGATAACCATCCATCTTCGCTTAAGACTTCTTTGGTTGCCTCTTCTCGTTGCCAATAGCCTTTCATCACTTGTGGGCCACGAACTTGCAATTCACCACTTTGATCATTGGCGACAACTTGTCCTTCATCATCCACCATACGAATCTCTGTTGACGAAACCGGTAAGCCAATAGAGCCATTATATTCGGTTAAATCGTATGGGTAAGCCGAAACCAAAGGCGAACACTCGGTTAATCCATAACCTTCCAATAGATAATTATTGGTTAAAGCTTGCCACTTCTCAGCGACAGCGCGCTGAATCGCCATGCCACCACCGACAGAAAGGCGCAAATGGGAAAAGTCCAATTTTTGAAAATCTTCGTTGTTCAATAAGGCATTAAATAATGTGTTTACACCACTCAATACGGTAAATGGGTAGCGTTGTAATTCTTTGACAAAGGTTGGGATATCACGAGGATTGGTGATCAATAAATTTTGTCCGCCCATTTCCAACAACAGCAAGCAGTTTACGGTTAACGCAAAGACATGGTACAGCGGCAATGCCGTGACGATTAACTCACGACCCGGCGTTAATATCGGACCATACGCGCCTTTCGCTTGCATCACATTCGCAACCATATTGCGATGTGTCAGCATTGCGCCTTTTGCAACGCCTGTTGTGCCGCCGGTATATTGTAAGAACGCTAAATCATCACCATCAATGTAAGGCTTAACGTACTGCATGCGTCGACCTTTAAATAAAGCTGAACGTAAAGAACTTGAATTCGGTAAATGGTATTTAGGCACCATCTTTTTAATGTATTTGACGACAAAATTAACAATCGTTCGCTTTGGACGAGAGAGCTGATCGCCTAATGACGTCAAGATCACATGTTTCACTTGTGTTTCTTTAACAATTGCTTCTAACGTGTGTGCAAAATTTGACACAATCACAATCGCGTTCGCATCCGCATCATTTAACTGATGTTTAAGCTCATGCGGTGTGTAAAGTGGGTTGACGTTCACCACAATACAGCCAGCTCGTAAAATACCAAACAGAACGATGGGATATTGAAGCAAGTTCGGCATCATAACCGCTACGCGATCGCCTTTATTCAATTTCAGATCATTTTGTAAATACGCGGCAAAAGCACGGCTACGCTCTTCCAGCTTACGAAAGGTCATCATTTGACCCATGTTAATGAATGCCGTTTGATCCGAATATTTGCGTACAGACTGTTCAAACATATCCACTAATGAACTGTACTGTTCTGGATTAATTTCTGCCGGTACATCGGCAGGGTAACGATTAAGCCACAGCTTTTCCACGTAATACTCCTTTCTGCCAATTTATGTGCATTGGCAACATCAATAAAACACCAATCTGAATAAAGCGATGCTCGCTTTACAAACATTGATTAAAAAAATGTGTGATCGCTCGACACAATGCTTCTGGTTCTTCTAAATGACAATGATGCCCACCAGTCAATTCTATTTGTTGAAGAGAAGGGAACCATGTCTTCTCACCTGTTGGATCTCGAAGCCGATCAAACCCGCTCGTACCTACACAAGATAAAATCGAGGCTTGGACACTTTGACATAATTGAAACGATTGAGATTTTGTCATCCGAAACAAGGAATCACTGCGTAATTTACGATCATGCCGCCATTCGATGCCCGATTCTCTGTGATCCGTATTGTCGACAGTTTTTGTGCCTCGTATCACCAGTGGCATCAAACAATCTGTTGATAATTGATTAATTGCCGAGCGTCTTTCAAGTGCCTCGTTCACGGTTTTCATATTGAATGAGTTTGAACGCTGCTGTTTTTTACGATAACGCTGGCGACTTAACAAACCTTGACGCAACCTTAACGCACAGCATTCAGGCTCTTCATAAAGAGGAGCAAGCCCTTCAATTAATATCAAGCCATCAACCATTTCAGGCATGCTTGCTGCGTAACTGACGGATAACAATGCCCCTAAAGAGTGCCCGAGTAACCAGCATGACTTCACTTGTAAATGCGCAATCCATTGGTTCAGATCATCGAGATAATCCCAAAATGAAAAATAATCCTCTTCACCTCGAGAAGTCGATAATCCATGTCCACTCAGATCAATCGCGATAACAGAAAAGTGCGGCGTTAATAATGGAAATAGGACACTAAAGCTGGCGGCATTATCTTGCCAACCATGCAATAAAATAAATAAGGGTTTATCTTTGCTAAGATCTTCATTGGGTTGCCATGAGCATAACCCTGAAAATTGACGATGATTTATCGACCATGCATACTCAAACATAGAATCCTATCTCATACATCAAGAATAACTAAAATAAAAAACAGTGTTAAATATCGTCAATATAATGACTTTACGATACCATAAATCACGATCATCACCAAAAATGGTCAGGATGAGAAAATTTGTCTTTGTTTTACTTTCTTTTTATTAATAAAAAAACGAGCTATTTCAAGCTCGTTTTTTAAAAATACTAATACGACATAAAAAAACGCGATGAGTTACTCACGTCCCGGTAACTTTTTCCAAGTTACCGTATCTCTTAAATAAATTGGGCTTGCATGCTCTGCCGCGGTTTGTTCGCCACGTGCCAATGCAAATTTCGCAAGCCATGCCATGTCTTGTGCTTCAGGGTACAACAATGCACCAAGTTCTGTTTTCAAAGATAATGACGCGGCTAATTCAGGGTAACTTTCCCAACCCGTACCAGCTGTTGTCCAAATATCGGAACTTGGAAGCAATAACTCAGGCAGTGTATCAGGCATTAACACTGCTTCTTGCCCAACCACTTCCCAATCTCCGTCATCGAGATGCTGATACTGACCCCAATACACTTCGCTCATGCGAGCATCAATGGCACTTAGGACATGATTCGAGCCTGATACGCGATACGTACCTTGCGCCATGGCTGCAAGTGTTGAAATACCCAACATAGGTAGATCCGCACCAAAGGCCAGACCTTGCGCAATGCCAATACCAATACGCACACCTGTGAAGCTGCCTGGACCACGTCCAAATGCCAATGCATCAAGCTGCTGTAAACGCAAGCCAGCTTCGGCTAAAACCTCATCCACCATCGGCAGAATCTTTGTTGTGTGCTCACGAGGCGCATACTCACAACGATGAATCACAGCATCGCCGATCATAAGTGCAACAGAACAATTTTCAGTTGCGGTATCCACCGCAAGGATTTTGGTGCTCATTCAAGCCTCTGATGCTGGTTGTTTGTCTCATCCAATTCAGTCATGCCATTTACGGCGGATAAGAATTCTTTCACTAAAGTTATATCGCGTGTGCGCGGCAATGCCGGCAAACTGCGTAGAAATACAGCCCCATAACCGCGCGTCACTAATCGATTATCACAAATGATCAGAGCCCCTTTATCGGATTGATCTCGAATCAAGCGCCCCACCCCTTGTTTTAAGGTAATAACCGCATCTGGAATTTGCACTTGCTCGAACGCGTCACCGCCTCGTAATACACAATCTTCCATTCGAGCTTTTAATAACGGATCGTCTGGCGCGGTAAATGGTAATTTATCAATAATAACACAGCTTAATACCTGACCTCTAACATCCACGCCTTCCCAAAATGCCCCTGTTGCAATCAGTAAAGCATTTCCTAACGAAAGATATTCAGCTAACAAAGCTTGTTTGTTGGTATCCCCTTGCATCAAAACAGGCAGGGTTAAAGTTTCACGAAATCCGGCGGTTAATGCTTTAACCATTTGATGTGAGGTACATAAAAAGAAACAGCGCCCTTGGTTATGCTCGATGATCGGAGACAATTGCCGAACCAATTGCTCTGCAAATTGAGGCGAATGTGATTCAGGCAAGCCCCTTGGCACACACAATAATGCTTGTTTTTGATAATCAAAGGGGCTTTCAAGCGCAAATTGACGACTTGGCTCTAACCCTAAACGATTGCAGAAATAACCAAAGTCATGATCCACAGCCAGCGTTGCCGAGGTGAAAATCCACGAACCTGCATGAGTATTAATTTGCTCGCGAAATTTTTCAGCGACCGATAATGGCGTGATATGCCAGACAAAATGATGGGATGTGCATTCATACCAATAAGAATACCCTGTGACTGTGGTATTCATCATTTTTTTAAATTGTTCCTGTATCGCGGCTGTACGCTCAAAAGCCGCATCTAATAATTGACTGCGACCTAAGGTTAATTTTAAAACATCATAGGTGAAACTCAGCGCATCCTTCATTCGAGTCAATTCACGCTGAATATCCGGATGTTTAATGGCTTCTCGCCAATTTCCACGATACGTCAAACTGCCAAGGACAATTCGCGTATCTTGTACGGTTTGGCGTAACTTATCCGCAATTTTTTGTAACTGACGCATATCTCGCGCTTCCGTGAGATAGCCCATTTCAATGTCTCGGCTTAAATCCAATAGCTGGCGACTGGATAAACGTTGACCAAAATATTGACTGGCAATATCCGGAATTTGATGGGCTTCATCAAAAATAAACACGTCGGCTTGAGGAATTAATTCACCATATCC
>CAMQZF010000090.1 GCA_947039525.1 uncultured Photobacterium sp.
CACCAAGAGCCGAATACGATACCTAACGTTAAAAATGCCCAGGCTGCAGTCGTCCAAGGACGTGACCAACGTGCCCAAGCCGTATCTAAACGACCGGAAAGCAATGATGCTACAGCAAAGGCAAACGCAACAGATAGACCAACATAACCCATGTATAGCGTTGGCGGATGGAAAATCAAACCAGGATCTTGTAAAAGAGGGTTTAAATCTCGACCGTTAACTGGAAACAATGGCAAAGTACGTAGGAATGGATTCGAAGTAAAAATGATAAATACTAAGAAGCATGTACCAATCATCCCTAAAACCGCTAATACACGAGAAACTGATTCCAGTGTCATATTACGGCTAAATCTGGCTACTGCCGCCGCCCACGTCGCTTGCATTAGCGCCCACAGCATCAATGAACCTTGATGGGAAGCCCAAACCGCGGTTAAGCGATAATACCAAGGTAATAAACTGGCCGAGTTACTAGCCACATATTCCACGGTAAAATCGTTGACGTAAAACTCCCAAGTCAAGATTAAATAGGAAACAAGTAACATAAAGAAAATACCATACGTCAACGGACGTGCCATTCTCATCATGTTCTTGTTACCAGCAGAAATGCCGTATAACGGATAAATACTCACTAGGATTGACAGTCCCAGTGAGAGAATCAGGGCAAATAGCCCGATTTCAGGGATCATTACATATTACCTTACATCTGTTCTTGTGTGGATATTGGCTTTATTTGCAACTGCTGTTCAGTATAAACAGGCTTCATATGACTTTTCTTCATGGCCGCCGCGACCTCTGGTGGCATATAACTTTCGTCATGCTTAGCCAAGACCTCAGTTGCTCGTACTGTGGTAGGGTTAACTAACACCCCTTGTGCAATAATGCCCTGCCCTTCACGGAATAAGTCAGGCAAAATACCATTATAAAGAACTTTGACCGTCGGACCTCCAACCGTGACATTAAAGGTGATTTCCAACGAGTTTGGCGAACGCACAACAGAACCGGGTTCAACAATTCCTCCAATACGAAGACGCTGACCATCATGCGGCTTAACACCATCAATGCCCGTTTCTACCAATTGCGTTGGCGTATAGAAAAGATTCATATTTTGATTTAACGCAAATAAGATCAAGCCCACACTTCCTGCAATACCAACAAGACATGCAATGGTTATCAATAATCTTTTTTGGCGTCTTGGCGTCATAATGTATTCTCCATTTTTTCCGCAGCTTTAATTCGCTCTTCTCGTGCCATCTTGTCACGGATATTACGAATCAATGCCTTACGGCCATGAATCGTAGAAAAAAAGAGCCAAATAAACGACAACACAGCAATACCGTACGCACCCCACACGTAAAACGCGTAGCCACCCATTTCTAAAAACGCTTGGAAAGAATGAAAATACATATCAGCCTCGTTTAATCAATTCACGCACCCACGGACGATGGCTTTCTCGTGCCATAATTTCCGTTCGGTAACGTACTAACATTAATGCGCCAAATAAGAAGCCAAAACCAATGATATTAATCATTAATGGCCAAAGCATTAAAGGTGAAATGAGCTGCTTACCGGTAAAACTGATCAATCCATTACCTTGATGCAAGGTATTCCACCAGTACACAGAGTAATGAATGATCGGAATATTGATCGCCCCCACCAAAGTCAAAATACCAGACGCTTTTGATGCTGTTTTATGGTCATCAAACGCGTTATAAAGCGCAATAACACCAAAGTACAAAAATAGAAGAATCAATTCAGAAGTGAGTCGAGCATCCCAAACCCACCATGTACCCCACATTGGTTTACCCCAAAATGAGCCACTAATTAAAGTAATAAATGTGAAAACAGCCCCTATCGGTGCCATTGCAGCTGCAGCCATATCTGCCAAGCGTAACTGCCAAACAAGCCCAATAAAAGAAGCTATCGCCATCGACATGTACACACCCATTGACCAAATGGCCGAAGGCACGTGCCAATAAATAATACGATAACTGTCACCTTGCTGATAATCACTCGGTGCAAAAGCCAAACCCCAGATTGTTCCGGTTAAGACCAACAAAAAGGCAATAATAGAAACCCACGGCAATAGCTGACCACATAGGCGGTAAGTACGTTCAGGTTTCGCGTAAGGGTGTAACCACTTCCACATAATATTACTCTACAATTCTAAAGAAAATCAGTTCACGCTAATGCGTAAGGATGCTGCAACAGCAAAAGGTGCTAAGGTAATGGAACCAACGAGAAATGCACCTAAGATTGCTAATTGCCCATCATAATTTATGCCTAATGCTGCGCCCTCTATGCCCCCTGTTGCAAAAATCAATACAGGGATAAACAAAGGCAAAATCAACAAACTCAATAACACGCCACCTTTTCTTAATCCGACCGTTAACGCCACACCAATCGCACCAATAAAACTTAAAGTTGGTGTCCCTAATAATAACGTTAACACCACAGCTTTCCAGGTTACCCAATCCAGAGATAGCAACACGGCAGCTAATGGGCTGATTAAGATTAAAGGCAATCCAGTTAATAACCAATGAGCGATCATTTTCGCGAATGCCAACACAGGTAAAGGGGTTGGCATCATCAACATTTGCTCTAATGAGCCATCTAAATAATCATCACGAAATAAACGTTCTAACGACATTAAAGACGCTAATAATGCCGCTACCCAAATAATACCAGGCGCCATTTTAGCCAGCATCTTAGGATCGGGACCAACACCCAATGGAAATAACGTAATAACAATGATAAAAAACCACAAAGGGTTAAACACATCCGCTCGACGTCGAAACGCAATCAATAGCTCACGGCGAATAATTTGGAACATAGCCGTTAGCATGGTAATGACTGCCCTAATTTAATTTTTCTTAATCGGTCATGATCAGTAAACATATCTTGGTGAGTGGTTAATAACACCATCCCCCCTCGCTCTACATGTTGTAAGAACAATGCCTCTAACACCTTAACCCCTTGTTTATCAATGGCAGTTAAGGGTTCATCCAATATCCATAACGGGTGATTGCTCAACCATAAACGTGCTAATGCCACTCGACGCTGTTGTCCTGCAGATAGTTGCCCAGCAGTTACATCCTCTCGTCCAGCTAAGCCAACCTGAGCTAAACCGCGAAAGATCGCATCTTCACCATGAACAGGAGGTGTATTTTTCAAAAAAGTACTGTTGTCATTAGCATGCATAGCTTGAAAAAAAGCCAGATTTTCATAAGCGGTTAATTCTCGCTTAACGCCAGTTTGGTGCCCAAGAAATAAAACATCTTGATAAAAATCTTCTCTGGCCTGGCAAATATCTTCTTTTTTCCAAGTTACAATGCCTGAATCGGATCTTCCGAGCCCTGCAATGATCCGCAATAATGTTGTTTTTCCAGCACCATTGGGCCCTTCAACTTGAACTAACTCACCCGATGTGATCGTAAAACTTAGATCGTCAAAGAGTACGCGTTCGTCACGAATACAACTCAATTTTTCAATGGATAACATACTTAGCCACTGCCCTTCCGACGATAAAATGAGAATAATATTAACATAGGCACTATCAGAAATACGTTCTTTCCTAAGTACTTAAGTATCCATCCAAATACTCAATATATTCACATGCTGAATCATTCTTTTTATTGTCTCTTTTTTCTCTATTGAAGCGTGTTGATTTAGATCAAATGAATGAAATGTAAAAACTCAGATAAGAATAAATACATCTATTCATAAAACCAACAAAAGACATGCGAATAAATATAATATCGTAAAAATACTTTAATAGAGAATAATACTATTAATAATAAAAAATATAAATAAGAAAAAATACGAACAGAAATGTAAAAAAGGGAGGAAATTAATAAGAAAAGAACAAGTTAAGCTATTTTTGGGATTGGTAATAAATCTTTTTCTGTAAGCTTACAAATAATTCAGCTTCTGCTTTAGGCATATCACATTCAGACATTAATTCAGATACGTCCGCTCCCAATGCCACCATTTTACTGGCTCTTTGATAAAGTTTATTATCTCCTCCTTGTTTTATAATATCTTGTTGTTGAAGAGAGAGATGCTCTTGCTCTTCCATGAAAACGGTTAAATGATGATGCATCTCTTGAAAGGTTAATTGAAAGGTTTGTTGCTGTTTGTATAACGCTTCATTTTGCTGACGTGATTGCTTTAACACACGTTCAATCGCTGTATTTTTTTTCTCTAAAACCTGTACTTTCTTATTCAAAAGAAACCAAGAAATAATCATACCAAGTACGGTAATGCATAAAATTAAACTGATTGAAACACCCCATACCCATTCACTCATGATCATCATGTTGGTATCGTTTCCCATTCATCTTTAGACAATAATTGATTTAAATCCACCAAGATTAATAATCGGCTATCGTAGTGCGCAATACCTTGAATGAATCGAGAATGATCTTCGGATGCTAACCTTGTAGAAGGTGGTAGATCTATTTCACTTTGGCGTAAATAAACAACTTCAGCAACACTGTCAACAAGAATACCCACAACCTGAGTCTCTGTTTCGATAATAATAATACGAGTGCTGTCTGTAATTTCATTTTCAGAAAGACCAAATCGAATACGTGAATCGATTACGGTGACGACATTGCCACGCAAATTAATAATACCTAGAACATAATTAGGAGATCCCGGCACTGGTGCAATATTGGTGTAACGTAAAACCTCACGCACCTGCATCACGTTCACGCAATAGACTTCAGAAGCTAATTGAAACGTCACCCACTGTAAAACCGGATTAAGATCGGTATCAATAGAATCAGGTTCAACGGTTTTCATTTCTGTCATAGGTTATCCTTTATTCTCTTCGTTACTATCTTATTTCACTTAATAAACGCGAACTCATATCATTTAATGAAATAGATTCATTCGATAAATTCGCCTTCACAACTGCTTGCGGCATTCCATACACGACACAACTTTTTTCATCTTGTGTCCAAATCATCGATCCAACTTTCTGTAACAAACGCACACCTTCCCGACCATCACTCCCCATGCCTGTTAAAATAATGCCTAATGCCTTATTTTTAAAAATCTTAGCCGCAGAGCCAAAAGTAACATCAACACAAGGTTTATAATTCATCCGTTCACCGCTGTCTAACACTCGACAGCGTGTATTATCTATATTGCCTTCAAGCATTAACTGCATACCGCCAGGTGCAAGATAAGCATGTCCTGCTTTTAATACATCCCCATTTTGGGCTTCTTTTACGGTAATTTTACACATGTCATTCAGGCGAATAGCAAAGGCTGAAGTAAAAGCCGCTGGCATGTGTTGGACTAACACAATGGGGATTGAAAAGTGTCGAGGTAATGCCATTAATATACGCTGTAAAGCAACCGGTCCTCCTGTAGATGCCCCGATAAGCAAAACACGATATATTCCTTTAGTTCGAGATGTAGGCATTAATGTTGAAGCTTGCTCTCTTACGTTTATTGTTGATCTTTTAGACAGATCAAAGGCTGAAGAAGACTTCACCGTTGGGAAAACAGTACGATGTAATAACATACCTTTTTGCCGAGATAACGTGAGTACTCGTTGTTGCAGTAAATCAGTCATTTCATCTTTATTGCGAGCAATGTCTTCAAATTTCTTCGGTAAAAAATCCCAAGCTCCGGCTTCAAGTGCATCCAATGTTGCTTGAGCACCAGAATGTGTCAAAGATGAAAACATCAAAATAGGCGTAGGACAAATTTTCATGATTTCCCGAACGGCTGAAATACCATTCATGACAGGCATTTCAATGTCCATTGTAATCACATCGGGCTTGAATTTTTGTGCCATTAATATAGCTTGCTGCCCATTTTCAGCTTGAGCTACAACTTTTATATAAGGTGAAGCAGTAAGAATCTCACTGAGACGCCGCCGAAAAAAACTCGAATCATCCACTACTAATACATTTATGCTCATCATCGCGTCATTATCTCTCATTTAGGCGGCGATATTTCTATATCTATATTTAGATTAAAAGTGCAAAAACAACATCCCCATGTATTTTATGCATAATGAGTCAATAAATTAGGTACGTCTAGAATTAAAGCAATATGTCCATCACTGGTTATCGTGGCACCTGAAATTCCAGGCGTTCCTTGCAATAAGGCATCCAATGGCTTAATCACAACTTCTTCTTGACCAATTAAACTGTCCACAACAAACCCGACTCGTAAATGCCCAACTTGAATAATAACAACATGATTAAAGTCTTTTTTCTCAGGTAATATTTGTGATGAACTAAACCAATCTTGCAAATAAAACAAAGGAATCGCTTTATCTCGAATAACAACAGTAAGTTGACCATCAATAGTATGCGTTTGACGTAAATCTAAATGAAAGATCTCATTGACACACGCTAAAGGCAATGCAAAAGGTTGATCATTCACACCAATCATTAAGGTTGGTAAAATGGCAAGCGTTAAAGGAACCTTAATTTCAATAACCGTTCCCTCTCCCAATTGGGAGTAAATATTAATCGAACCATTAAGGTGATTAATTGCCGTTTTCACTACATCCATTCCAACACCCCGACCTGAAATATCTGAAATTTCAGATTTTGTCGAGAAACCCGGTGAAAAAATTAAATTATAAGTTTCTTCATCCGGCATGCGAACAGCACTGTCAGCGTCTAAGACCCCTCTTTCAATAGCAATCTCACGCAAACGTTGTGGGTCCATTCCTTGACCATCATCTTTAATACTTAATAAAATATGATCCCCTTCCTGTGCCGCACTCAGTAAAATGGTGCCAGTTTGAGATTTTCCATTTTGAATCCGAACTTCAGGGGATTCAATACCATGGTCAACCGAGTTTCTCACTAGGTGCACTAAAGGATCTGCAAGTGCCTCAACTAAGTTTTTATCTAAATCGGTTTCTTCTCCTGACATTTCAAGCACAATGTCTTTTTGTAAACTTCTGGCTAAATCACGTACAACTCGAGAAAAACGCCCGAATACCTTTTTAATGGGTTGCATTCGCGTTTTCATTACCGCTGTTTGTAAATCAGCGGTGACAATATCCAAATTAGATATCGCTTTAACCAAACTTTCATCGCTATTATTGATGGCACTTAGACTAACTAAGCGATTTCGAGCGAGAACCAACTCACCGACCATATTCATAATATGGTCTAATGTCGCAGTATCAACACGAACTGATGACTCTGATTGCACTTTTCCTAGTGGCTTTTGTGGTTCAATTTTTGAATCTATCTTACTGGTTGCTTGAGCTACATTATGAGGAGCCACATTTTTTACGTTTTCAGAGCAATCATTATCAACCAAGTGTTGATGTTGAATAACTTCAACGGACGACTTTACATTTGAATCGTCTTGCTCGCTGGTACTTAAAGAAGGACCACATCCAATACCATGCAATTCATCGAGCAAACGCTCAAACTCATCATCATTGATATCTTCATTTATGGTTTTAGGTATCTCTCTTGAGCTATCAGAAAATTCATCTAACGGAGAAGATATGGATTTCGTTGGTCCCCCCCCTGTACCATGCAGGCTATCTAATAAGGCCTCAAACTCATTATCTGAGATCATGTCAGAACAATGATTATCACCGCTTTGCATCAATATGCTTGCTTTTGTCTCGGGAGCAAGGCGAGTACCGTGCAATTCATCCAGTAATAAGTCAAATTCAGCTTGAGTAATATCATCAATATTGCTGCCTTCTATTGCAGAAGTGACAATGTCTTGTTTTGATGAGATATCTTCACTCATCCATTCCGCTCTTGGCTTTATTACCTCATCAATATGAGCAACAGGTAAGCTTAACTGCTGTAATCGACTCAAAAGTGACTCAGGTGCATCAGTTAAAACATCACGACTTTTAACCTGTAAAAACATAAGATTAATTGTATCTAATGCTTCAAGGATGATGTCCATCAAATCAGAGGATACGACGCGTTGATGAGTTCTTAATAAGTCGAAAATATTTTCTGCATTATGACAAATATCAACAAGCGGTGTAAAAGAAAGGAAACCAGCTCCGCCTTTGATTGTATGAAAGCCACGAAAAATTGCATTCAGCAATTCTGTATTATTAGGAGATAGCTCAAGATCCACCAACTGTTCAGAAAGGCGCTCTAAAATTTCCCCTGCTTCAATTAAAAAATCTTGCAGAATATCTTCATCTAAATCAAAACTCATAATTATGCGATACCTTAAAATCCCAAATTTGACAATAAATCGTCGACATCATCTTGTGATGAAACTACATCAATACGTTGATGTGAATGAATGATGGGTCCTTCCGCTGTAATGTCTGTTTCTAATGGTGCTGTTTCTACACTAGATTCATACTGAGTACCAAAAGCTTTCACTATCTGAATTAATTGATCTTCAACTTCTTGAACTAACTCAATAACTCGACAAATAATTTGCCCCGTCAAATCTTGAAAATCTTGCGCCATTAATACATCGGTTAAATGAGTGCGTAATTTAACACTATCTTCCTGCATTTCATTTAATAATCCGTTCGTCGCATGACATAATTCTTTAAATTCGCTCAATTGAATTTGACCATCCATCAAACGCATCCATTGAGGTTGCAAGACTCCGACACTTTCGTGCCAACGATCGGCAATCGGAGAAGCACTGTCTAATGCATCCATTGTTCTATTGGCTGCTGACTCTGTCGCTGAAATAACATAATTTAAGCTATCTTTAGCATCTGGAATTTCCGTACTGGCCAAATCGCTCAATCGAGGATCCAAACGAAACCCCTCTAAAGAGTCATGTAATTGGCGAGTAATTTTTCCAACTTGATTAAAAACATGTTCTTGTGCATTTGCCATTAATGAAAAAAGAACAGTATTCGCTTCTTCTTGTTGTTCATTTTCTAATAATGTGACCAATTGCTTTGCTTGACTGAGTGAAATCATCCTTACCTATGCCTTCTGCTATTCGTTAGCTTACGCTGTGCATGCGCTCAAAGATTTTTTCTAATTTTTCTTTTAGAGTTGCGGCAGTAAAGGGCTTTACAATATACCCGTTCACACCAGCTTGTGCCGCAGTAATAATTTGCTCACGCTTAGCTTCAGCGGTGATCATTAAAACAGGTAAGTGAGCCAGATTTTCATCGGACCGAATATGTTTTAATAAATCAATACCTTGCATTCCTGGCATATTCCAATCCGTGACGACAAAATCAAAATCACCCTTTTTCAACATAGGTAAAGCAGTTAAACCGTCATCTGCTTCTAATGTGTTGTTATAGCCTAAATCACGCAATAAATTTTTAACAATTCGTCTCATGGTTGAAAAGTCATCGACAATCAGAATCTTCATATTTTTATTCAAAGTCACCTCCACAATATTTAAAACTTACAGCTTAAGCATTCCATGCTTTTAGTTTTGCACGCAATCTCAACATAGCTTGACTATGAATCTGACTAATTCGAGATTCGCTAACCCCTAAAACCAAACCAATTTCCTTTAAATTCAGCTCATCGTTGTAATACAACGATAACGCTAGCGCTTCTCGCTCGGGTAATGTCTTAATAGCTGCAGCAAGAGCTGTTTGAAAATGACAATCGACAACCTCGGAAAGAGGTAAATCATGAGATTCAGAATTGTTACAAGTTAATGTATCCTCTGCAACTCCCAAATCAGCAATTCCCATTAATCGCCCACAGTTAATATCATTTAATACCCGATGATAGTCACTCAAGCTCATAGATAAATGTTCTGCGATCTCGATATCTTGTGGTGGGCGAGTTAATTGTCGCTCCAACTCAGTGATCGCTTTCGTAATATCACGATGGTTTTTATAGACAGACCGAGGAACCCAGTCTCCACGGCGAATATCATCTAACATTGCCCCACGAATACGTATCCCTGCAAAGGTTTCAAAACTGGCACCTTTAGTTGCATCGTAATTTTGCTGTGCTTCTAATAAGCCAATCATGCCTGATTGAATCAGATCGTCTAATTGCACATTTGGAGGTAAGCGCGATAATAAATGATGAGCAATACGTTTAACTAAAGGTGAGTAACGTAAAACAAACGCGGTACTGCTCCTGTTTGGTGAGGAGTAAAGAGCTGATTTATTCAAGAGATACC
>CAMQZF010000091.1 GCA_947039525.1 uncultured Photobacterium sp.
ATGAAAATATGAAAATATGAAAATATGAAAATATGAAAATATGAAAATATGAAAAGTGAGACACGCCACCTTCCAATGTTATCTTTCAGACAGAGGTAAAAATGAGTAAGTTAATCTGTGATGTGTTTTGTTAACCTACTCATCCTGATTTTACATACCTTCAACGAGAAAGATAATTTCTAGAGGGCATTATGTTTCTATTTGTTGATTTATCCCTCTGATATTTTTATTTCCCTTGTTATTGACTGATCTGAATCGGTAGTGTTTTTTATTGGTTAACGTCATTAATAAAGTAAAGCTGGCAGGTACAAAGTAAAATGACAGTAACGTTGTGAATAAAGTACCGCCGGCAATTGCAATGGCAAACGGAGGCCAGAACCCACCACCCGCCAATATCAGTGGTAGAAACCCGCCAATGGTGGTGATGGTTGTTGAAGTAATATGGCGAGTGCAGTTCATGACACCTTGTGTAATGTGAGCTTGATTGCCTTGCATGGCTTTTTCGTTGATCTTGAATTCCGATAAAATCACGATAGCAGCATTGATGGCTAAGCCAATTAACCCTAATAGAGCAATGATCACGGTAAATCCAAAGGGATAATTAAACAACCAGACCGATAATAAGCCTAATGCCGAGGCTAACCCACTTACGCTAAAGACAATAATACTGAATCGAAATGAATTGAATGAAATCACGAGAATCATGATCATTAACAAGATGATTAAAAATAGATTCGCCATTAAACTGTTGACGGATTCATTCCGTTTTGCGGATTCCCCTCCAATTTCAATACGATAACCAGATGGTAATTGCGTTTGATATTCCGTTAATAATGGTAACAACCGATTAAGAACCGTTTGTGGTAGCACATCAGAAATTAAGAATCCTTCAACAGTATTGACTCGATTGCCATTTCGATGAGGAATAGCACCCAAACTGGGTTGTAATTCTAACTGTGTGATGGCGGAAATGGGGATACCCACCGGCTGTGATGCCGTGGTAATGCGCAGATTACTGAAATCGGGCAGTGTTTCTCTGTGGTCTTCAGCAACTCGAACTCGAATGGGTAATTGTTCTTGTCCATCCATCAAATGGCCATCCGTTTGCCCCATGAGCGTTGATTGCAATGTGGCAGCAAATTGAGTTAAGGATAGTCCACTAAATTGTAAGGCCGCTTCATCGACTTCAATACCGACTTTCGGTAATCCCGATTGCAATGTTGCTTTGCTATCTTTAATTTCAGGTTGTTGTGACAGTAATAATCGCAAATCATCGCCAATTTGTTTTAGCGTGTGAAGGTTGTCACCATAAATAAATAATTCAATGGGGGCGTTAAAAGGAGGGCCTTGTTCTAATTTTCGAACCACGATTTGTGCATTTGGAAATTCCGATGGCAATGTCTGTTGCAGATCTTTAATCAACCTATTGGCTTCTTGAAAATTCGATGTTGTCACCATGGCTTGTGCAAAATAAGACATGCCTTTTTGATTGCCCACCAAATTATAATAAAAAGAAGGCAGATTATTGCCAATCATCCAATGTGTCTGTGTGACTTCTGGATATTGGTGTAAGTTTTTATCCAATTGAGACACAAAGGTTTGCGTTTGATAAATGCTTGACTCGGGGGATAGAAATACCTGAATTTCAAAAATATCTCTGTCGGATGGTGGGAAAAACTGTTCTGTTAATTGTCCAGCCCCCCAAAACCCAGTAATGGGCAATATCAAACTTAACCCAATGGTTTTTATCGGATTGTAAACAGCCCATTGAACGCTTTTTTCAAAAAGATCACTGATGGTGGGTAAGCGAATGCCTTTTTGATACCAAGGGGTCAGGTCGGTTTGGACTGGCAACCAACGGCCGGCTAAAGCGGCGACAATAAAGTGGGAGACAACATACGATCCAAGTAATGCAAATGACACTGTGATTGCGATAGCACCCACAAATTCGCCGGAGGGTCCTGGCATTAGAATGATGGGGCTAAAAGCCAGCACAGTAGTCAGGGTAGATCCTAATAAAGGTAACCATAGGTGTTTGATAGCTTGAATGGCTGCATCCAGTTGTTTTTTACCTTGCTGACGATAATGAGCAATGGTATCGACCATGACGATGGCATTATCAACCATGATGCCTAAAGCGACGATTAAGCCGGTAACCGACATCTGATTGATTGGAATATTGGTGTATTTCATCAATGCAAGGGTCAATAAACTGGTCAAAGGTAAGGAGAGAGCCACAATTAAGGCGGATCGGATACCTAACGTCAGTAACAGAACAACAAGGATAATCACAAACCCAAGTAATAAATTCTTCAGAAGATCTGTAATGCGTTGCTCTGTATAACCTTGCTGTTCAAAAATTACACTGGCATTGATGTTGCTAGGCAATTTTAAACGGTACTGCTTAAGGACTTTGTGTACTTTGTTGTTCCATTGATTGATCCGCAGATTGGCTTGCATGCGAGCTGCAATCATCACGCTAGGTTGTGTGATGTTGTCTTGTTGTTGTGAAAAGGCCAAAGACTCAGGGGGGGAGGTTGCTTGTCGTTGAACGGTTGCAATATCTTGAAGTTGAATTAAATGACCCTGTTCATTAATGTGAATGGGTACCTGTCCTAAACGATAGAGCGAATCCAGAGGCTTACTGATTTCCAAATTAAAACGGGCACTGTCATTAATTAATTCTCCCGTTGAGCGAGTGGTTTCTGCCCCTTGAATGGTATTAGAGATGGTCATTGCTGACTGTTGCAAACTGGTGGTGGCATTTGGATCTAAGGTTACTAAAATTTCTTCTTCTGGTAACCCGTATTCATCCACAAATTCGGTGCCATTAATCGCTCGTAATTGTTTGGCCAGTTCAGTGCTGTAGCGTTTTAATAATAAAAGATCAGAAGGGCTATTATTGTCATTCCATGTCAGTGCAATGATGGTGGTGAAAGCGTAAGAGTGATCGCTGTCTAGTTTTGGCGGGAAGGCTGCCTTGGGTAATTGAGGTTGAACATCACTTAACTTATCTCGTACTCGAGACCAGACGGAGTCTGAATCCATCACTTCATCTTTTAATTCGATATTAATTAAAGACAGTCCAGCACGAGAAGTGGATGTTAATAATTTAATTTCATCCAATTGACGCAATTTTTCTTCGATATTATCGGTAATTAATGACTCAACACGCTCTGCGCTGGCACCAGGGTAGAGCGTGCTGACTGCAGCATTACGATTTCGAATTATTGGATCTTCGGCGATGGGTAAGGTCGCAATGGCTGAGAGCCCAGCAATAACAAGAACCAATACCGTTAAAATGACTAAACGACTGTTGGAAAGAAGGCGTTGAAGAAATGAAAATGGCATGAGCGATCAGACCTCCACATTTGTATGTGGATGAGAAGAGTCCGCTTTTAACTGGACATCTTGCCCTGCGACAATTCGATGGACACCATTTTTAATAATACGATCGGATTCAGTAATGGCTCCGCTAATAAAGGCTTGTTTACCATTGGTATACAGCACTTGTACTGTTCGTCTCTCAATCTTGTAGTTTGATTTTGTTGGGTTTTTAGCAGCGACAAAGACATTCCATACGCCTTGATAGCCTTCGGTTAAGGCACTTAAGGGTAACCAATATCCATTTTGATGATGGGTGTCTTGATATTGTAAATACGCGAGTTCACCATTTAAAGGCATATGATTTTGATCTGGCAATGAAAAGCGTAGCTCGACACTGCGAGAGCTTAAATCTACATTAGAACCTTGGTTTAATAAGGTCGCTATGTGCATTTTATTATCGATTTGAATAGACCAACGGGCTTGTTGTCGTAAGTGGTTGGCGTATTTTATTGGAATACCGATGTGAGCTTCTGTTTGTTGATTCGCTAATAAGGTGAAAGTGGGGGAACCTGTATTCACCATATCACCAATTGAAATGAACCGTTCACTGATCACACCTGAATAGGGAGCGGTAATGGTTGATTTACTTTGATGGAATTGATTGGCTGCTAGGTGGGCGAATAATTGTTGTTTATTCGCTAGTAAGGATTTTTTATTGCTGTTTAAATTATCGATTTCTATATCAGCGGCAAAGCCTTTCTGTTTTAGGCGGACTTGTCGTTGTAAGTTTTGTTCAACTAAATCTAATTCGGCTTGAATCTGTTGCTGTTGGGCGACTAATTGTGTGGCTTCAATAGTTAATAATTCGGTATCCAGAATGAGTAATGGATCGCCTTTTTGTACTTTATCTCCTGAATTAACCAGTATTTGCTGCACTTTGCCACTCACTTCAGAACCTAAATTTGATTGTTGTTTTGCTTGGATCAATCCAACAAACTCTCTAGGAACGGTATAGGACGATTCTTGTTTAACAGAGATTGCTTCAACAATAATTGGTGGGGCTATTATCTCTTGGCTGGTGGCTGTTTTATCTTCGCAACCGCTCAATGTCATTAGAATGAGGAGTGATAGGACCCTCATGTTCGTTTGATATGAAATGAGTTTTGACATGAAAAATTATTCCCTAATTTTTATCAGTGAGATGAAATACCGAGTCATCTGCTATTCTTTGTCATCCAATTATTCCAACATAACAAATAATTAAGGGAGTTCGAGGCGAAAGACAGGGAATGTGGAGGAAGGTAGATCTTGGCGTGTAATGGCGTGTAACTAAGATGAATAGAAAAGATTATGAGAGTCATTTTATTTTGAAATATTGAGCATGTGTTGAGAAATGGAGAGCAAACTCGTTCGTTCCAATTGAAGTTTGCACAAAATAAGAGGCCAGCAGATAACATACCTCTGCCAGCTTTCTTTTTTGATGCAATTAAGATGTCATTATCTAATGTTCTTTTATTTTATTGTTCTTTTTGATGGTATTCTTTCCACACTTCAGTTTCACCGTTTGCTTTGAATGCCATCACTTTATAAGGGTCTTTTTGATCATTATATTCCATGCCGGGTGAGCCCATTGGCATTCCTGGAACGGTTAGACCAAGATAACCTTTTGGTTTTTCTTTTAAGAATTGCTTAATATCTTTCGCTGGGACATGGCCTTCAAATGCGTAACCATTAATCTCTGCTGTGTGACAAGAGGTTAATGTCGGCTGTAATCCATTACGAATTTTTACTTTACTTAGCTCAGTTTCATGCACGACATCGAGTTGAATATTGTTTTCTTCTAAGTGTTTAACCCAATCATTACAGCAACCACAATAGGGTGATTGATAATTGATGCCGGTTATTGCATCCGAGGCGTGTGCGCTAACGTTCACAAATAATCCAGCAACGAAGACAGCGATTAAGTGAGGTGATTTCATGATCATATCCTTATGAGTTAAAACGTCCGTGTATAAAATCAAAGACAACAGATAAATGGTGTTAATACCGTCTACGATTAATGAAATAAGAGATAATCATACGTCTTACTTAACTTAAATCGCGCACAAGATAATTGATTTCTAATCAAGGCGTGATGACACGATATAAAGCTGTGTCGGTTATCAT
The DNA here is from genome assembly GCA_947039525.1 of uncultured Photobacterium sp. Taxonomy (GTDB): domain Bacteria; phylum Pseudomonadota; class Gammaproteobacteria; order Enterobacterales; family Vibrionaceae; genus Photobacterium. The sequence continues at coordinate 5,494 of CAMQZF010000091.1, forward strand.
GTTGATTTGTTAAAAAACAATATATTTATTGAATTGATATTGCAATCGTTTTGCTATGTTAATTTACAATTGAATACAGTTTGACATGGTCAGTTAGTTCTATAATCAGAGCATATTGACCAAGTAGGATGAAATGAAATGGAATTTACTGAACAAGATCGTGATGTGTTACATCGTACATGGATGAGCCATAAAGCAAAAATGCGTATTACTCAAATTGAAATGGCGAAGCGTTTAAAGCTCAGTCAGTTGGAGTTTTCAAATAAATTACGGGGTGATATTGAACTTGATCGTCAATTTATCCAAGAGTTTTGTGGTCATATGTCGGTTGATCCGACACTGATTTTACCGTCTTTACGCGATAATCCAAATGCCAATTTACCGAACGAAATTCAGTTAACACACACTTATACGGTTGATGGTGAAATCACGAATGTGCGTTATCAGGGAAATCAATTGGTGGTGGAGTTTTCTCATACGATCAAAGTATAGCGGTGAATCATAAAATGATTCATTAAACATGCAATAAAATCAAGCTTCAATAGAAAAAGAGATATTTCTATTTGAAGCTTGATTTATTTATGACTTATTTATCTTCTTTATAAGAATATTGATAATAGCCATATTGTTCACTGTTATAACTGCCCAGTTTTTTTACAATATAGTTGAGAACAAAACCATTAATATTAATTCCAACACGTTCTAATTTATTTACTGTGATTTTAATTTCTTTTTGGCTTGTTTGTTCAAATTTACCAATAAGAATGGTTGTTCCTGCGTGTTTTCCGATGATCATCGCATCTGTAACTGCTAAGACAGGAGGCGTGTCAATAATTATATAATCGTAATTATCATTTGCCCATTCAATGAGTTGTATAAAGCGAGGATGCATTAATAGCTCTGATGGATTTGGTGGAAAGTCGCCAGATGTAATTAGATCTAAATTATTAACTGTGGTGTTTTTTATAATAGCCGATAATGGCTCTGACCCTGAAAGATAAGTTGATAATCCATTTTGTTTGGATAGGTCAAAAACTTTATTTAATTTTCCTCGTCGCATATCAGCATCGATTAATAAAACTCGATTTTCAAGTATTGATAATACACATGATAAGTTAGATGAAATAAATGATTTACCAACAGATGGACTTGGTCCTGTAATCATTATTGCTTTATTTTTTGCTTCCATCATTGAAAAATGCAATGTTGTTCTTAAGTTTCTTAATGCTTCAATTGATAAATCAGCTGGGTTTTCTATCGCTAACAAAGCATTTTCTGAATTTTTTGATCTCGATTTCTTGTGGAGTAATCCATTACTTTTTGATTCAGGAATGGTGGCGTATACTGGTAAGCCAATAGATTCAATTTCATCTGGTGTTTTAACACCTTTATTTAAAACTGATCTAATTAAGACGATAAGTGAACTTATAATTAATCCAATGATTAAAAATAAAATAACTAATAGTGGTTTCTTTGGTTTAATTGGGTGTGGATATGATAATGCATTATCAATGATTCTAACATTACCAATAGTTCCGGCTTTTACAATGTTTAGTTCTTGTATTTTGTTAAGAATTTGCATGTACATATGTTGATTAACTTCAACCCCTCGCTTTAAAGAGATGATTTTCTTTTCTGCTGCAGGTAAGTTTTTAATACTATTTTCTAACTTTGACTTTGTTAACAATAAAATTTGACGATTTTTGATTAAAGCAATGTAGCCTGGATAAGATTTAGTAAATCGTTGTGCCATTTCACTTTCTTGAAAAGAAAGTTGGTTTAATTGTTGATCAACTTTAACTAGTGAGTCTAATGCATTTTTAGCTTGAAATTCTAAATTGAGTGAATCACTGGACTGGCGATAAATGTTTAATGCATTCTCAGCATCAATTAATTTTGATTTAACATCTGGTAAGCTTTTTTGTAAAAAAGCTAAACTTTGTTGCGCTTCTAATGAGTTTTCTTGAATATTTTGTAAAAAATAATTTTGACAAATGTTTTGAAGAACTTGTTGTATAAAGCTAGGATTACTACCTTGTAAACTAAGTGTTAAAATTCCTGATTTTGTTCCATCTTCACTGATGTTTAATTGACTTTGTAATGTTGAAATAGATGATAAATATGAACGATGTGAAATGGTAAATAATTGACCTGTAGTACCTGAAAGTTGTGATACAAAAATGGTATATCCTGATTGTGACGATAGTTGATTTATTGTTCCAGATAAAATAATTTTATTATTTTTTAATAAATCGTAACTTCCTAATTTACTGTCTGTTATCTTTAATGTTATTGATGGTAAATAACTATTTATAGGGTACGTGAATTGAGTAATTTGAATATTTGCACTTTTATGAAAAAGTCGAGCTAATCCACTACCTATAATAGGTAAATATTTTGGTGTTGCAATCGTTGTTAAGTTCATTTGATCGACTGTTTTCCCCAAAATCATTCTGGATTTTAAAATTTGAATTTGGGTTTGAGTTTGTGGGTCTTGAGCAAATAAACTGTCTAAATTTAAAGGACTGTTTTTAGATTGAACTTGAATTAATGCATTAGATGTGTATATAGGGGTGATACATTCTGCATAAATGATACCAATAATTAGAAAAATCGAAGTAATAATAATGATAAACCAACGGTGATCAAGAAGGTTTAACAAAAGGGTTTCTAGATTTAATTCATCATCTGTAGTTTCATCAGATAAGTTTTTAGATATAAGCATATAAAATGTTTCTTATTATTTAAGTGATTAATTAAAGTCGTTTTATCCAAGAGTCACAAGACTCTATAATTAAATTGTAGCTGTATTCAAAGGCTTCAAAATGCTGACGGTAAGGGTCAGGGATTTCTTTATTAATCCATTGTCCCAATAAAAAAATTTTTCCACGTGATTGTGGATCGATATCGCATAACAATGAGATATGAAATTTTTCCATTACCAGTATTAAATCAGCGTCATGGATCATTTTTTTGGTTATCATTGTAGCTTCATGATTTTCCATATTTAAATGGTACTTTTGTTCATTTAAAGTACGACTAAAATCAGGGATTTTACCATTAATAGAAGCTTGTATTCCTGCTGATTTTATTACCTTATTAGGTAATTTAGATTTGAAATAAAGTTCAGCAAATGGAGAGCGACAAATGTTTCCAATGCAAATGATTAATATATTTTTAAACATAAATATTTATATAAAAGAGTTAAAAATATAACTCTTTTTATATATCCTTTAAAGATTTCTAATGTTATAACTCATACTTGTCAGATCATTTAAACCAGAAATAGATGGCATTAAATTATTCAGAACACGATTCCAAAGAGCAATCGGTGCCGCTGTGACGTATACGATATCGTAAGGCTGTAATTGGAATTCAGTACCTAATACCAAAGCTGTAGCATCTTTAATATTTAATTGGTAAATAGTGGCAATTGGATGTTTATTTTTAACATATTCTGATTTTAATACACCAAAATGATGCATTCTTTGTGCGCTGCGAATAACAAATACACCAGTTGCATCCGCTGAAAGTTGATTTAAACCACCGACAGAGCTTAAAGCCCCTGTCAGTGTTAATCCGGCATGTCCTATTTTTAATACTTTTGGATCTTTAACTTCACCAAGAACAAATACTTTTTGATGGACATCGGTTGGAATATGGATGATATCTCCAGATTGTAATAACCGATTATCCATTAGATCTCCTCTCTCCATTAAAGCATAAAGAGAAACAGTTTGCTGGTGTCCATTATAGGTAATGGTAACATCATTCCAGTCTGCATTTGGTTTGAGTCCACCGGCTTGATTTATAGCACCTAATAAAGTTAGAGGAACATTAGTAATTGGTTGTTGGCCGGGATTTTTAACAGCCCCGGTCATGTAAATTTTTTGTGAACGAAAAGCTGATATATTTACATCAACTTGCGGATGTTCAATATAAGCGGCTAATCGTGTTGCAATCATTACTCTTATCTGTGTAAGGGTTTTTCCTGCAACATGCAATAAACCAATATATGGGTAAAATATATTACCATCAGCTCTTACCCAGTTACCTGATTCATTAGCGCTTCGATAAGATCCCGCAGGAATAGTAAGTTCAGGATGATCCCAAACAGTAACAGATAAAATATCGCCGGGTTCAACTCGATATTGGTAGTTTTGTAATTGTTTTTCTAGTTTAGGATTATTCTGAGCTTGTATTGGTGCTAGTTGCATTTTTTCTAGTAATGAAGGAGTAATAGGGTAAATTTTTATATTACTTAAGTAATTGCTTTGGTTTTCTAAAGTTGGTACATACTCTTTATTACTTGTCGTTAGATTCGATCCTGGGATTATGGTACACCCAGATAAAAATGCAGGGGTAAGTAATGATAATGCAAATATTTTAACAAGTTTCATAATAATTAGTTTAAAAGTTAAATATACTCTGAATTTCATATATTTTACATTATTAATTCAAATTGATGTATTTTTTATTTATATAAAAAGCCACATATGTTGTATATGTGGCTTTTTTGGTAATGCCTCTAGTTTATTGATAGTGATGAATTGTCAAATACCATCCAATGAC
>CAMQZF010000092.1 GCA_947039525.1 uncultured Photobacterium sp.
TTATGCAGAAAGCCATTCCATCGCATCAGACCGCCAAAAAGAAACAATCTTGGCAAATACCTGACACGCTTATTTTGATTTTTATTGTGGGTATCCTCGCGACTTTGCTGACTTATTTCATTCCTGCTGGCAGTTTTTATCAGCATGATGTGGCGTATATGGCTGAAGGTGTTGAAAAAACACGAACCGTTATTGATCCTGAATCGTTCCAGTACGCGACCGATGATAATGGTGATCTGATTTACAATACCGTTGGGTTGTTTGCCTCTGGTGGCGGAATTGGTCTGATGAATTTTATGTTCGAAGGATTGGTTTCTGGCAGTAAGTGGGGATCGGCGATTGGGGTCATCATGTTTATGTTGGTGATCGGTGGTGCGTTTGGGGTCGTGATGCGTACGGGGGCGATAGATGCCGGCATTTTGGCTCTGATTCATCGCACGAAGGGAAATGAGATCTTATTTATCCCTTCTTTATTTGTTTTATTCTCTTTAGGGGGGGCTGTTTTTGGTATGGGTGAAGAGGCCATTGCCTTTGCCATTATCATTGCCCCATTAATGATTCGTTTAGGTTACGATGGCATTACCACAGTTATGGTTACCTATGTGGCAACGCAAATTGGTTTTGCTTCGTCTTGGATGAATCCGTTTTCTGTTGCTATTGCACAAGGTATTGCGGGTATTCCCATTTTATCGGGCATGGAAGTTCGAATCCCAATGTGGATTGGTTTTACCTTGTTGGGTTTACTTTTTACGATGCATTACGCGACGAAAGTAAAAAAGAACCCTGAATTATCTTATAGCCACAGAACCGATCATTTTCTTCGTCAAAAAAATGAAGAGACAGAATCCTCTTCTTGGTGTTTCGGTTATACCTTAGTTATTTTAACCATCACCATAACGACAGCTTGGGTCATTTGGGGCGTTGTCGCGCACGCTTGGTACATACCTGAAATCGCTTCTCAGTTTTTTACTATGGGTTTAGTGGCGGGTTTGATCGGTGTGATTTTTAAACTTAATAAGATGACTCTTAATGACATTGCTCAATCTTTCAAAGAAGGTGCAGGCATAATGTTAGCCCCTGCTCTATTAGTGGGTTGTGCTAAAGGCGTTTTGTTAATTCTTGGTGATGGTTCGGCCAGTGAGCCAAGTGTCTTAAACAGTTTATTAAACAGTGCTGGTGGCGCGATCAGTGGTATTCCTGATGTCGCTGCGGTTTGGATTATGTATGTATTTCAATCTGTCTTTAATTTCTTTGTGACCTCTGGATCAGGGCAAGCGGCATTAACGATGCCTTTATTGGCTCCTTTAGCGGACATTGCTGGCATTTCTCGTCAGGTAACGGTATTGGCTTTCCAATTAGGTGATGGCTTTACCAATATCATCGTTCCAACTTCGGCTTCTTTAATGGGAACCTTGGGCGTTTGTCGCATTGATTGGGGAGATTGGGCCCGTTTTTGTTGGCGTTTTATGCTGTTATTGTTCGTTGTTTCGAGTGTCATCGTGATCAGTGCGCATTTGATGGGATTTAATTAATTCAGTTAATACGCATGTGTGTATTTTTAAATGGAGTTCAATACATGGTGACTCAAATAATGTCACGATCGGCAGATTTACCCACTGTAATTTCAAGGTTGGATGTCGATACTTTACCAAATGGAACACATCAATTTTTATTTCGAGTGATGTCGAATGCCTTGGGGCAAGATCAATTATTGCCTGTGTGGGTATTTAAAGGGTCAAGCCAAGGAAAAAAAGTCATGATAACCGCAGGCGTTCATGGTGATGAACTTAATGGTGTTTTGACTGCCCAGCAACTGGCTCGAGAACTTCAGACTCAAGATATTTATGGGACGATAACCATCGTACCCGCGATTAATTTATCAGGGCTCTTGCATCATCATCGAGATTTTTACAGTTCTGATTCTGATCTTTCAACGATAAATTTAAATCGCCATTTTCCTGGTAATTTTGAAGGTAATGCAGCGGAGCAATATATAGCCAAATTATGGCACAATCTTTTATTGCCTAATGCTGATATCGCTATTGATCTACATACCCAAACTTCTGGTGCTTGTTATCCTTTGTATGTTTTTGCTGATTTTAGAATGGAAGTGGCTTTAAATATGGCGCGCCTGATGTCACCCGATGTTATTTTAAATGATCCCGGTGATAATGGTGTATTAGAAACCACATGGAATCAGCATGCTATTCCATCGATAACGGTTGAAGTTGGCAGTGGAAAACTCACACAGCCTGATTTAATTGAGCGTTCTGTTTATGGTATTCAACGCATACTACAACATCATGAGTGCATTGCAGATGTTGCGTTATTTTCAAATCCAACAAACTCGACGATTGAAGGTGACAGCATCACTTCGATTCGCGCAAAAACAGGCGGTTTAACGTGTTGCTGTGTTTCAATGTTAGACACCGTTCGTCAAGATGATTTATTGGCCATTCAATATGATCTTTTTGGTGTTGAAGTGTATCGTTACTTTGCTCCTTGTGATGGAGTCGTATTAAGTCACAATACGGACGCTTTACGTGAAACGGGATCGTTAATTGTGCGTTTATTGCACTGAAATATTACATAAAAAAGTGCCTGTTAGATTAAATCTGATAACTTTCTTTAGGATCTAATGTCTTTAGATCCTTTTTTGTAATAATCAATATGTTATAAAGCTAAACTTACCAAAACACAGGTAAAACCATATAAAGCGATGAGATACCAACATAGCTATTATTTAAGTAGCTCGTTATTCTGTTCGTATTCTTTACACAAGAATTAATGCTGTAGGCGATCGAATTAGAATTAATTAACGTAACTTATTTCGGCTCGATTATGAGCAAGAGAAGCAGTACCACTTATATAGAATCTAATAAATGTTGCCATAAAAAGCACTAGGAAAATAAAAAAATCTCAAATTATTCTGGAGTGCTTGCGTTATTGTGGGTTGATCACATTTAATACTATTTAAAGGTTGTAAAAGAATGTAGTTAAATCCTTACAGGATGCCTGACTAAAAAAACAAATACCTGACGTATGGATTTTAATTGCACTTACAGATGTAAAATTATCTTATTTTCAATAACTTAGATTCGATAATCGCTATTTTTTCTGTAGAAAATTTTGACAAATATGGATTTTCTTGTTATGTACGAAGTACAAGATAACATTAAGAGAATAATGAATAATAAGTCCTAAGTATCTTTCATATTCATCGCTGAAAGAAAACACATTTCTCATGTTTGATTTCCCGACATTACCTCGATATTTATACAAACACGTCAAAATGGTTTTACGAAATATATCTGTAACGTAGTAACTAATATATCCGTGAGATCCAGCGATCAATACTTTCATCTATTCTCTAAAATCTTATATCAACTTTCTAGCTGAAAACCGTAAACGAACATAATCCGCAACCCAGCCTTTTTCTTTTGTATATAAATGAGGCTTAACCAATTTCTCAACGTTCTTGAGAAAATAATGTTTAGATTCATCCTTCATTGAGGACATGGCATGGTCTGCAAAAATTTCTAACCATTCAATAATGCCTGATTTTAATGGCGTTGGACGATCAATTAACTTGATATAATCAACAATAAACCCCTGTTTCTCCAGTGCATTTTTATATTCATTTACCGATGGAAAAAACCAAGGAGACTGATAAACCCCAAGCTCAGGTGTTTCTTGGTAAACCGATTCAATGGCTTTCGTTATAGAAGCGATATTGCCAAAGCCACCAAACTCACCAACAAATCGACCATTTGACGTTAAAGAGGAATGCACACCTTTTAATACTGCATTATAATCGGTCATCCAATGCAAAGCAGCATTACTGAATACGGCATCAAATTGTTGATTAAACGCTAATTTTTCACCACTTAAACAAAATGCATTAACGCCCTTATTTCGAGCTGAATTCACCATGCTTTCGCTAAAATCAATCCCTGTTACATCACACCCAAATAATGTTAACTTATTCGCTAATGTGCCATCACCACAGCCAAGATCCAGAATTTTCTCATCCATTTTAGGGGAGAGTAATTCGATAACAGGCATTCCAAGCGTTGAAACAAATGAAGCATCTTGTGTATATTTTTCAGAGTTCCATTTCTGTGTCACTGATCTCTCCTTTATTTTTTATCATAATTTGAACGGTAGTCGGTTGCTCCAATAGATCGATAACAGAAAAATAAAGAGAAGAAATATTCGATGTTTATTTTGTGGAGATGGTTCGTAGATGTGATTTTTTAAAAAAATTTGGTTTATATCATGTAAATGCCATTAACTAATCAATTTTAATATTATTTTTTATTACTGGGTTAGATAGTGTTATTTATTTTTAATTTCTCTGCCTTGTTACATGTTATTAATGGTTTTTATGAGGATTTTTTAAATTAAACAGAATTATTATATAGTCACTGTGACATCATCAGATGTTGATTTTTTGATATGGAGTTTGAACCTCTTATTTTAAATTTAGGATTATTTCTTACGTCTGTTATGAAAATAGAAGGTGTCGATAGATAGAAAGTAATGCATCTTCCATTAAGAATATATTTTTGAAAAGTTACTCTGTAGATTCATAAAAACGGTAGAGATAAAAAAAGCGCTAGCTAATTATAATATTGCTAACGCTTTAAAAAAGGAACATCATATTACATATAATGATCCCATTTAAAAATAATGATTACGCTTGGTTTTAGTCTTCATTAATGTCGCAATCGGTACAACTTTGCAGAGCAATTTCATGTTCAAAGACTGCTGAATCGTTACCTTCTGCCAGTAATTCTGCTATTTCATTGGCAACTTCTTGCTCATCTTCTGCTTCAATTTGATTCGCAAGTTCTTCTTCTGAGTAGCCGTAGAAATTCAACAATAAGTAATCACGTGCTTCGTCTTTAGTGCAAGTAACGTTCACTGAAAGATCGGACTCAATGTTACCTTCTGTGATAATCGCAGCCACTTGTGCCAGAACATCTTCTTTCATTGCAGCTGTTAACCAACCAAGATCGGTGCTTACTACGGTTTTTTTACAGTTAAAACAAGGCAGTTGATGAAAATAATATTGAAAATCAGTCATAGATAATGTCTTCATTTTTAAGTGTGGTATGGCAAGATTATGCCCTTTTTCTAGCAAAATACTATCTCAATTAAGTCGAAGATTAAATTTCTATAGGTGATTTTTAGGAGGGGATAGAGCTAGGTAACTAAATCATAAAAACACAACTTACACCTCAGCACTCCCACGCTAATCTGTAATCGTACTAAAAGTACATGTACCAAAGTATTTGTGATTAAGCTGTAAATGCATAGGATTATCTTTGATGGTGAGTATCAAAAAATAAATCTGAACCAATCCTTATTGGATAAAAGAAAAAGCATCATTAAAGCAATTAATTTAATGATGCCTCTGTATTTGATATTTTGATGTTGTCCGAATAATAGTTTGAGTTTCTATGAAATGAAAGAAACGATGCATGATCAGTGCGTTATTCAAGACAAATCTAAAATAAGGAAAAATATTATTGGCATAAACTCTTCGTGATTTAAGTTCTCGCTAATTCAATAAAGTTATTTACTGATATACGCGCGCCAAAATAATGAATCACATGGTTAAGCACATACTGATTTTGCTCTTTTGTGAATGCAGCACATGCATCTTCAAGGACGATAGTGTTATATCCTAAGTCATGTCCGTGCCGTAAGGTTGACTCAACACAAACATGTAAGGCAAAACCTGCAAGATAAATCGTGCGTATATTTTGATTTCGAAGGTATGAATCCAAGTTTGAACCAGAAAATCCGCTTGCTCCTGTTCGGCCTTGTACAATAAATTCATTTTTTTGTGGCGAAAACGGTTCCACAAATTCACTGCCCTTACCGCTGCATGGAAAAGATCCTACTTGTGGAATCACCGCTCTTAGTCCGTACTGAGCACTTCCTAACTCCGGATAACCATCCTGAAATCTAAGTCCGCAATGCACAACTTCAATAGCGTTATTTCGAGCAAATATGAGTGCTTTTTCTACGTTATCGATTGCTGGTTTAAATTGATCATGATCTTCAATAAGTGAATGGATTTTTCCATCATTATCAAGCCAATCCCTTTGAAACTCGATCAAAATTAAGGCGCTTTTTACTGTCATTTTTTACTCGATCTCAATATAAGAAATACAAACGTGTTTATTTTGTCATTTCACTTAAAACGTCTTTGAATGAAAACATGGCATTCAAAGCCGAAGGAAAACCAGAATAACCGGCCATTTGTAAGATAACTTCTTTGATTTCTTCTTCTGTGCAGCCAACGTTCAAAGCTGCTTTTAAATGAACTTTTAATTGAGGCTGACAATTTCCCATTGCCGTTAATGCAGCGACAGTTGCAATTTCTCTTGATTTCAAGTCCAAAGCGGGGCGGCTATAAATGTCACCAAAGGGAAACTCAATAATAAACCGCCCTAGATCAGGGCAAATATCTTGTAAAGATTCGATGACATTTTTACCCGCATCACCATCTATTTTTTCTAATTGTTCCAAACCAATGTCGAATCTTGAAGCGCTCATCGTATTCTCTCCGTTTAATCAGTAGGAGAGACTCTACAACTTAGAGTTCACTCTAAGTCAACATATTTTACCTGATTTATATAATTTGATTTTGTTATCCAATGCAGATAGGTGTTCTTGTTGCTTAGTAAGATGAGCTTGTAAAAGTTGACGATGTTCTTCTAATAAAGATTGCCGTAATTCAACAGTCTGTTTTCCTTGTTCCCTAAGTGATGCATCTTTTTGAATCTTACTCAAAGGCATTCCTGTCTCTTTAAGTTTAATGACAAAATCAATCCAAATCTTATCTTGATGATTATAAAGTCTCTGACCACCAAGACTTCTATTTATGTTTTTTAATAATCCGATTTTTTCATAATATCTTAAGGTATAGGAAGACAGCCCTGTTAATGAGGAAAAGTCCTTTATATTCATAATAGTAACTCTAATTTTCGTGTGTTAATCGTGAGCTTAAATACTAACAAAAAAGTAATTAATAGGCGCGATTGATCTGAGGTTTTTTATTTAAAAAAGATCGAAAAAAACAATAGGATTGTTAATCGCTAAACCGTTAACATTTATTATTAATTTATAATAGAACAATGAGTGTTTATCTTATAAGCCATCATATAAAAATACAGATCAGAACAGTTAATAAAAATATCCGTTAGTTTTTTCTTTATTTCATATTGTTTATTGAGTAAACAGTTTCTGATGATATCAATATATGATTGAAGCTAATGTTTTTAGAAATAGCAAAAGATAGGAGTATCAATCTTTTGCTATTTAATTTAGGTGTTATTTGTTTTATTGAGCTGAAATAGCAGTATCAGTGACAGCTGAATATCCTTGATACGACAGCTAGTATCAATGTGATTGATTTAAATCAGCCACTGACTTTCGTTCTACTAATTCTGGTTGCATTTCAAAGGTTGTTGGTGCGATATCTTTGTTTTTCATTCGGGCCATTAAAATTTCAATGGCTGTTTTTCCTAATCGGCGTTTTGGTTGGTGAATGGTCGTTAACGGAGGCGCAAAATACGGCGCTAAATCGATATTATCGTAACCAATAATGGAAATATCTTCAGGTACGTGTAACCCAGCTTGTTCAAAGGTACTGATCATGGCCATCGCCATGATGTCATTAAAGCAAAAAATGGCAGTGGGGCGATTTTCCATTGCAATAAAGGCATTTGCAGCATTGACGGCAGACTCGCACTCAAAGTCACCTTCTAATAACCAATCATTATTCACATCCAAATTGGCTTTCGACATTGCTTTTCGAAAGCCATTTAAACGCTCTTCACAGGCGGATTTACCTTTTTGTCCGGTTAAACAACCGATATGACGATGTCCATGTTCAATCAAATATTGAGTGGCAAGATAACCACCTTGCTCGGCATTATCTTGAATGTTGTCACGATAAGGAGATGCAGGGCCCCAGTCCATGACGACCATAGGTGTTTGCTTTTGGCGTTCAAGCAATGCCATTAATTTGTCATCCAAATCGGTACACATGATCAACAGCCCGTCCACGCGTTTTTCGGCTAACATGCGCAAATAATCTCGTTGCTTTTCAAGGTTGCCTTCGGTGTTGCATAAAATTAAGGTATAGCCGTTGTTATAACAATATTCTTCAACACCATGGACAACTTCAGCGAAAAAGGGATTGGTTGACTTGGTCACGAGCATACCAATGGTGCGGGTTGTGTTGCACTTAAGGCTACGAGCCACAGCGCTTGGGGCGTAGTTCAAGGAGTCGACAGCCTCGAGTACTTTTTTTTGCGTGGCCTCGGCGACAAAGCGTGTTTTGTTCATTACGTGGGAAACGGTGGTGGTCGACACACCAGCGAGGCGTGCAACATCTTTGATCGTAGCCATAAAAAATCTTCTTTATTAGGTTCTTGTACGACTCAGCTTGAGTAAACAATCGAGTCAAAATAAAGATGCCGCATAAATAAATGCGGCATCGTTGAATGTGCTTTGTTACATTATGTAATCGCTTGCGTTCACATTTTACTGCCTGTGACGATGAGTGCAATACTTGGCTGACGTTGATATGCAAATGCTTGCTAGCCATCAATGAACCGTATTTTATTTTTCATTGGCTTGCTTTCAGAGTGTTAAATGAGTAAGCCATTCTTTTTCCCTGTGATTTTCTGTTAAATCATTCTAATTAGGAATTCTGGTTGTGAACTGCATGAGTGGTTATCCACTTGAATACTAAGATGTAATAAAGCAATAGAAATAAATAAGTAAGCGACAACATTGATTATTGTTAGAAAGCAGCAAAGTTTGAGATAAGTTTCAAAATTTGTGATTATCAACGTTAGCTGACAATAATGACTCTAATGCCTTTTATTCACGATTTGTCTTTGTGAAAGAAGATGTTATACCTTGATAAGGTTAATTATTTTCTACTCTTGTCATTTATTGGGAAATTTTTATGCTTATTAATGGTGGCTAAAGAATAAGTCCTTCAAAAAAATTGATTTTTTAGAAAATATCTAATATTTCATTCGTGTGTCATCGGTATCAATCAAAACTGTCGTGAGTGAAAAGCCACTCTTAAAAAGAGACAGGATCAGCTTGGACATATTATTCAAAATCTATTGGGATTTTAAGGTGTTGCTCTGTTTCATTTACAGGCAGAAAAAGAGAGTTTTTGTGAAAAATTTAAGAAAGCCTTTAGATCTCTAGCGAATGATTTTATTGATTCAATATTTGTAGTTTATTAGCATTGTCGAGTTATTGACGGAGCTGACATCACAGAATAAAATTTTATAAATAATCACTATCAGTGCGTTTTTTTTCTTTATAAACCGAATTAGATGAATAATTCGGTTTTTTTTGTGTTTAAAAAAACATCTGACTGATTCTTTTTTCATTAAATGAAAAAAGATTTTTAAGAAATGTGATCTGCCTCGATTAATTATTTTATAAACTGGGTATGTTACATTTGCTTACAGAAATAGTGCTGGCAGCAAGACTTCTGATTCGCCTTTTTCATTTAGTGAAAAGTGTGATTTGGACATCATTACCAAAATAAAACGACAACAATAAAACGAGGTTATGCATGAATATATTGGGTGGATTACAAAAGCTGGGACGGGCTTTAATGCTGCCTATCGCAGTGATGCCCGTGGCGGCAATTTTACTGCGTTTAGGTGCACCTGATGTTCTTAACATTGCTTTTATGCATGATGCGGGTAACGCTATTTTTGCGAACTTGCCGATTTTGTTTGCCATTGGTGTGGCAATTGGTTTGGCAAAAGACGATGCTGGTGCCGCAGGTTTGGCAGCAGCGGTTGGTTACTTCGTTTTGGTTAATGCGGCTGCCTCCATTAACAAAAGTGTAGATGCCAAATCTTTGAGTGTATTGGGTGGTATGATCTCTGGTGGCGTTGCCGCTTGGGCTTATAACCGTTTCCACACCATTAAGATGCCTGAATTCTTAGCGTTCTTTGGTGGTAAGCGTTT
>CAMQZF010000093.1 GCA_947039525.1 uncultured Photobacterium sp.
CGCTCTTTCTGCATTTCTTCGCTTAAGGCTGTTTCTAATTGAATAAACAACTCACGATAGGAAGCGTTAAATTTATTGTCTTCCGTGCTTTCTTTCCATGTTTCATAAAGCAAATCTTTACTCTTTGCTTCTGTTTCCATAAACGCCAATTTAAGCTGTTCAGCATGAAAAGGATGAAAGCCTAATGTTTTTAATGCTTCTGTTCCCATCGTTAATGCTGAGTGATACGTTTCACTGATAACAAAGGTTGAACCAGCACAACGTAAGGCATAATGATGACCCCGATCATAAGCTCGTGCAAAAATAGGCAATTTGGGGTAGTGATGGCGCAGTTTTTCCACTAATTCTACTGAGGTATCTTGATTATCAATCGCAACAATCATCATTTTGGCATCGTCAATACCTGCGGTGTGCAATAAGTCAAAGCGCGTAGCATCACCAAAATAGCTTTTAATGCCAATACTACGCATATTATCAATTTGACCCGCTTCATAATCGAGCACGACGGTTTTAATTCCATTTGCTACCAATAAACGATTCACAATTTGACCAAAACGCCCAATACCCGCAATAACAACCGTCCCCGGCTCATCAATCAAGTCCGATTCACGCTCATTAGTGGCCGACTCAAATCGAGGCAAAATCACTTTATCGAAGAAAATAAACAAACCCGGGGTTAAAAACATAGAAAGTGCCACCACTAAAGAAAGCACTTCAACCATAGATTTAGGTAATACGTAATTTTGAGCGGTAAAACTTAAGAGAACAAAACCAAACTCTCCGGCTTGCGCCAAACTCAATGCTAATAACCAACGATTGCTATTTTTAACTCGAAAAACCATTCCTAATACAAAGAGAACAATGGCTTTAATCAACATAAGACCAAGCGCAATACCAAGAATTAACCACATATGGTGTAATAACACATGGAAGTTAATACTCGCGCCAACGGTAATAAAGAACAATCCCAGTAATAACCCTTTAAAAGGTTCAATATTGGCTTCAAGCTCATGTCGAAATTCACTGTTGGCCAATACAACGCCAGCCAAAAAAGTACCTAAGGCGGGTGACAAACCTACCAAGCTCATTAAAGCCGCAATACCAATCACCAACATCAAAGCGGCGGCTGTAAAAATTTCACGAACACCGGAAGAGGCAACAAAACGAAATAAAGGGCGACTTAAATAGTGTCCACCAATCACGACACTCGCGATAGCAGCAACAATCACTAATCCATATAACCAACCCGAGATATTGGCAACAAAACTGAATTCTTGATGGTGATCAGCGACTTTTTCTGCCAACAATTGCGCTTTAGACACTAAATCAGGTAACGCCAATAATGGAATTAGCGCCAACATAGGGATAACGGCAATATCTTGAAACAGCAGCACAGAAAAAGCGTTACGCCCGCCTTCTGTTTTGGATAACCCTTTTTCACTGAAGGTTTGTAAAACAATGGCTGTTGAAGATAAAGAAAAAATCAATCCAATGGTTAATGCTGTTTGCCATACCTGACCACACAACAAAGCAATGCCCATCACCGTTCCTACGGTTAACAGCAATTGCAATCCCCCAAGCCCCAATAATCGATGGCGCATACGCCACAATAACTTAGGCTCAAGTTCCAATCCCACCAAAAATAGCATCATCACGACACCAAATTCAGCAAAGTGTTGAATGGTCTGAGTTTCTTTACCCACTAAACCAACCACAGGGCCAATAATGACACCCGCGATCAAATAACCTAATACGGAGCCGAGCCCCAAACGCTTAGCAATAGGGACAGAGATAACGGCAGCACACAGATAAATAAAGGCTTGAATAAAATACGTAGTCATTATTTATCCTCTTTAATGATCAAAGACAAATCTTGATTTAATTTTTCAAGAGACCGAGCAACATCAAAATCCACTCGATTATCACGCAATGCCATTAAGACTTTCACCCAGCTATCAATATGTGCAGGCACACGCCCTTCTTCCACCGCAGAACGCGCACCAAACAAGCAAAAAGGCGGTAAATATTTCATGCCTGTTAATGATGCCATTTGTTCTAAAGGTTGTAATAACTCACGAATCGTAAAATGATTATAACCTTGCGCTTTATAAGCTTTTGCGGCGCCTCCTGCGGTCAATGCACAAAAGAAATATTTGCCATCTAACGCATGCCCTTCCGAGCCATAGGCAAAGCCGTACTCCAGTACCAAATCCTGCCATTCTTTTAACAAGGCTGGCGTTGAATACCAATAGAGTGGAAACATAAAAATTACAATATCGTGTTCACATAAACGCTGTTGCTCGCGATCAATATCAATACGAAACGTCGGATATTCACGATACAAGTCCACAGCGGTGACACCACTAATTTGACTAGCAGCCTGAAATAACGGGGCATTCACCTCTGAACGTGATATCGAAGGGTGAGCAAACAATAATAAAATTTTTTGTTGCGGGTTCGCCATGATATTCCTTTATAGGTATTCAATGAAAGGAGCACCAGTGGTTAGAGTCAAAACATTGACAATCACTGAAACATTCAAAATAATATACCACATAAGAATAAAATCAGCGGGTTAATCCCAATTTTCTTTTTAAACGAAAAAGAAAGCCAGATCAAAGATCTGGCTTTGTTCTATCCAATCCAATTATTTCAAAAACGCATACAACTGATCTTTGAGTGCCACTCGCTGTAACTTTAACGAGGCGAAATGCAGATCTTCCATCGGTACGCCATTGCCTTCCAAACCTCGAATCTTATGATCTAAAGAATGATAAGCATCAGCCATGAATTTAAAATCAGCATTCGAATTTTTCAACTCGCGGATTTTGTCCTGATGTTCAGGAAAATCATTAAACAACGAATGATTTTCACCCAGCATAGCACCTCCTCTACGTTGTTGTGTTGTGATTGGCTCTCAGCAATCCCCTAGCCCAAGACGTTACTGAATTTTTCCTATCTCTCACCACTTTTACCTGAAAACGCTTCTAAGTTTAGTCATACTGACTTTATCATGTGGACTTTATCCATCAATCCTACTAAAAAAACTGAGAAAATCCCTGGTATTGCAAAATACAATCATTAAATCAAAAAAAAACCCTCATGAAATAAAGGCATTAGCCATGATTATCTCATCAGGGTTTCTTGTGTTTTAATTTTGCGACACAATCAATGGATTAATGCAAAATCAAACCACCAAAAACAAAGCCTAAAATAACCGAAACGACTACAGTCGTCAGACCCGGCAAGAAAAATGGATGGTTAAAAACCCACTTACCAATACGGGTTGATCCCGTATCGTCCATTTCGACGGCTGCCAATAACGTTGGGTAAGTTGGCAATACAAACAGCGCACTGACTGCCGAAAACGACGCAATAGCCGTTAAAGGCGCCACACCAATGGCTAAAGCTGCCGGCATCAAAGCCGCCGTTGTCGCACCTTGTGAATACAAAAGCATGGAAGCAAAAAATAATGTAATCGCTAACATCCACGGATCTTGTTGCAAAATATGCCCAGATAACGCTTTAATTTCATTAATATGACCCGCTACAAACGTATCACCAAGCCATGCGACGCCTAACACACAGATACAAGCGCTCATGCCCGCTTTAAACGTGGACGCACTTGAGATTTGTGAGGCATCAATTTTGGTTATGGTGACAATAGCAGCCGCTGCCGTAAGCATAAAGACAATGATTGCATCATTACGTGGCAAAGTTGGATGTGGAATAAGGCCCAAAGAAGGTGAAATCAAAGTCGCATAAACAACAACCGCCAGAATAGAGATTAAGAAAATGTACGTTGCTTTCTTTGCTGACGGCAAAATAACACGCTGTGTCGTGCCTTTATTGCTAATTAAACCTTTTGCTAAACGCTCTTGGTAAACGGGATCATCTTTTAAATCACACCCAATAAAATTAGCGACCACCGCTCCTGCCATACATGCAATAAAAGTGGAGGGAATACAAATCGCAAGCAGATCCAAATAACCCACCCCTTTTGGCGCTAAAATGCCAGAAAAGAACACGAGAGCAGCAGAAATTGGAGATGCTGTAATCGCGACCTGAGAGGCGACAACAGCAATAGATAATGGACGAGAAGGACGTAAACCTTGTTCTTTTGCCACCTCAGCAATCACAGGTAACGTTGAAAATGCGGTATAACCCGTTCCAGCTAACACTGTCATGACATAAGTAACAATCGGAGCATAAAATGTAATGCGCTTAGGGTTTTTACGCAAAAACTTTTCAGCTAAATCCACCAGCCAATCTAAGCCACCTGCAACTTGCATCGCACCAATAACGGTAATGACCGACATGATAATTAAAATAACATCAACAGGAATTTGTCCAACTTTCATTCCTAAGCCTAGGGTTAATACCAATACCCCAGCACCGCCAGCAAACCCTATCCCGATCCCCCCAATTCTTGCCCCAATATAAATAAATAACAGGACAACAATGAGTTCAATAATCACCATAATCAGACCTCATCCAACAAGCAAAATAAAATTACATAAAAGAAAAACGAGGCGATGATACAGGAACAAATACCTTATAGGTATCCGCCTCATGCAATATTGAGTAAATTAATCGCAGAAATGCCGAATAAAAGCTAAGGATAGTAGGTAAATAGTCAAATATTCTCTAAGAATCTAAACAAATAATTAAAGAAACATTAAAAAAGGAAGAGTTCAGATTTATGAACTAAAAAACGCCATAAACCTGAATGTAAAAAAAGCAGAGAAAAATTAAGAGGTGACTTTTGAAAATAAAATATCGTGTAGCTCACTCAAAGAACGAACTTCATAAGTCGGATGAATATTCGTATCTCCTTCGACACCTTGTTCATTTAGCCAACAAGTATCAAGACCAACCAGTTCGCCACCAAGAACGTCTGAATATAAATTATCTCCAACCATCAGTACTTCTGATTTAGGCGGATTGCCCATTTGTTCTAATGCATAATCAAAAATACGATGATGTGGCTTTGCAAAACCTAACTGCTCTGAAATCGCAATAAAATCAAACGTGGAAGAGAGGCCAAGGTACGCTAAACGCGGTGCTTGCAACTCAATAAAACCATTAGTAATGATCCCTAACTTAACGTTTTCACACGCTGATAAAGCTTGTAATAGCGCTTGAGCGCCTGAAACAAACGGACAAGATTCTGCCATCGCCGCCATATAGCGCCCATTAATCACTTCAGCTGATACGCCTAATTTCTTTGCCCATGGTGCAAAACGTTGGTTTTTCAATTCTGACGCACTGATTTTCCCATTTTGGTATGCTTGCCATAATGGCTTACTGACCGCCTGATGCGCGACAAAATCATCACCTGTAAAAGTCACACCAAATTCTGCAAACGCACGGACTAAACCTTTATAGCCATCAAAGTGAAATAACGTATCATCCGCATCAAATACAACCCAAGAATATTTCATGTTTCCCTTACACCATTAACAATATCAAGATCACAAGACCTGTATTTGTGCAAAAATTAAGAAAAAATGCAAATACTCTGTTAATCCAAAATGCAATAAATTACGCAACAAATAAAAGACATCAACAAGCAATGCATTATTTTTAAAAGAAAAATTAATGTTTATTCAGATAGGTAAAGAGAAGAGAGAATGATTAAAGGTTTTTAGCATTATATTTTCATTAGCATAATGATGGTAGCAATAAAAATAGAGCACACCATTTAATATGATGTGCATATATATCACCAGTTCTAACGCTAAAAATAGAGAAATGACTATGGATGACGAGGCGTAATATCTTCGTATTCACCATCAATAGTATAGCGATCATCGTTACTCGCAGAATTCATTGTACGAGCCGCCTCTTGCTGCATTTTTGCCATTTTTCGCTTGATAAAGGGACGCATAATCAACGCACCAAGGGTTAAAATAATCCCCATGATTGCAGCAAATGCAATAGTAAACACACCCACAAAAACAGCAACTAAACTGGCTAAAATATTTTTCATATAACCTCAAGTTATCATGTGATCAATCATCACAAATCAATCGGTAATCCGATTACGATGAAGTAAACCCTTTTATTGCACTCTATCGATCGACTCTATTGAAAAAGAGATCCGATCATATTTCTTTGCATCTAAATCAAAGAGAAAATACACTTTGCTCACTGAATGAGTCTAACAAGGAGCCGTTTACTCAATGAACACAACACAATCTCTACAACACGCCTTTTCAGCGTTTCAGTTTCCTCATCGAGATCACTATATCTTGCACAATGAGAAAATCAACAACATTCAAGGTGCAATTTATTGGTTAAAGAATCATCAAACTGAAAAAAATGTGAATCATTGGCATGCGAATATGACGTTGGCTAATTTATATACATATCAAAATCAGATAGAAACGGCACTGAATCTATACGAACAAGCAAAATTACTGGCAACCTCAGAGATTCAAATACTAGAGGTCAATGTACGAATATTATTTTGGCGTTATTACCAACACCAAAAAAATCCTCAATCCTCATCAACCTTCACTGATAACCTGTTATACACATTCCCGATACGCATGCGAGATTTTTTACAATATACATTAGAAATGTGTGTTAAAGCGCCCAATATCGCCTATTCAAAATTGCCACTAACTCAGCTTATAGTCTTAGGTCAACAAGTACTGCCGAATGGCAATCCGACCCCTGATCTGATCTGTCGATTACAAAAAACCACATTATTAGCCAAACAATACCCAGATTGTCATATCTTAGTGAGTGGAAAAGGAAAACGAGTCGGTTTTAATGAAGCGGCGATAATGAAAGAATGGTTACAAGGACAAGGAATCGATAAAAAAAGAATTCAATGTGAAAAAAAGGCACTGACAACCCTCGATAATGCACGATACAGTCTGCCACTATTATCAGGAGAAAAACAACAGATAGGCTTGATTACCTCATCCAATCACATGACTCGCAGTTTATGTCTTTTTCAGATTCTAAATGCGAAATCAAACGGCTTTATTCCCTTAATTTATCAAGCACAAATCCAAAATCAAACTTGGACTCAACAAAATTGGTTAATACAACCACGCCACCAGCTTTACCCTTGTTATAGTGACATTGAATCACCAGAAGAACCCTCTCATTTTACATATATCGAGGCGCTAAAGGCTCTAGGATTAGCTTCTTTTGAGTACCCACCATTTTATGAGTGCTAAGAAACATTCAAAAAAACTCACGACCTCTTGACTCTATTCCTATGTACAACGAGAACACGGGTATTAATGATGGTAATGAGTATGAATAAACGGCATTGGGACAACTCGCATTGGACGTAATGTTCCTCGAACATCCGCGTATACTATTGTACCAATCAAGGCATAATCCTGATTTAAATAACCCATGGCTAAAGACGATTTCGTTGACGGTGAAAAAGCCCCACTACTTACCATTCCAATATGAATATGATATTGATCATACAATAAGGTATTTTCACGAACGACAGCTCGAGAAACGCCCTCTAATCCAACCCGTTTTTGTATTACATGGTTTAGTTCATTACTCAATTGACTTAAAATAACCTTAGAACCCAAAAAGCCACCACCCCTCTTTCCACTCTCACGCCTCTCTTTACCTATCACCCACTTTAATCCGGCCTCAATTGGGGTGATCTCTTCATTTAATTCATGACCATAAAGGCATAATCCAGCCTCTAAACGCAGAGAGTCTCTTGCGCCCAATCCACACCATTTAACGCCATGGTGAGACAACAACGTTTTTGCAATCAGTTCTGCTTTCGCCACTGGTATCATCAACTCAAACCCGTCTTCTCCTGTATAACCAGATCGACTGATTAAAATCGACTGCCATTCATCCCGCCCCCATTGCGCAGACATAAAAGATAAATCAGCACAAGATGCTTGATGGTGAGCTAACACTTCAACCGCTAATGGGCCTTGCAAGGCCAATAACGCATGATCATCCAATAAATCAATACAAACATCGGAAGACAAATAACGCGAAAAATGCGCCATAACTTGTGACTTACGACTGGCGTTAATCACAATCAGAAATGAGGTTGCTAAACGTGTAATAATCACATCATCCACAATCCCACCTAATTCATTAGTAATCACACCGTAATTCATTTGCCCTTCAGAGAGATCACAAATCCCCATCGGCATGATCGTTTCCAATTCTAGAGCTGCATTACTTCCTAAAACACGAATTATCCCCATATGAGAAACATCAAATAATCCCGCCTTTTCACGACAATGTAAGTGTTCTTTTCGAATGCCTTCATCGTAATGTAACGGCATTAAATAACCCGAAAAAGCCACTAATTTAGCGGCTTTCTCTTGATGTAATGCATAAAAAGGCGTCCGAATCTCTAACGATGGCATAGCTGAATCCTTTGTTAAACATGTTATCTATGCATTGATCAACCCATATCAATCAACTGATTATTCTTTAACAAGTTACCCATAACACTTGGCTATCTTTCTCAGTAACTGAAATCAATATATGCCCCATACTCGCATCGTAATAAACGCTGTCTCCCACATGCAATTCAATGGGTTCATAATATTCAGAATAAAAACAAATCGAACCAGACAGCACTAATAAAAACTCTTCACCATCATGACGAATCCATTGTGGATCATCGGTTATTTCATGTGCTTTTATGGTTGATTTAAAGGGCAACATTTTTTTATTTTTTAACGTGCTAGCTAAAAGCTCATGCTCATAAGTTGAGGTTGCTCTCACCCTACCTTCATTGCATAAAGTAATATCTCGTCGCCCAGCACTCACACTCACATTAGGTGGAAAAAAAAGCTGTGGAATATCGATGTCTAACCCTGTCGCTAATTTTTTCATTATTTGAAAGGATGGCGACATCTGCTCATGTTCAATTTTAGATAAAGTGGAACGAGCAACCCCTGTACGTTGACTCGCTTGCTCTAAGGTTAATCCTAAAGATAAACGACGTGCCTTTAGGCGATCACCCAATAATAAAGGACGTGTTTGAATTCGCGGATCTGGTAATGATGACGCACTCACCGTCAGATAATCCTTATGGGATGAGACGAATACGTTGAAGCGTAGAATACAGATGCAACTCTTGCCAACGATTCTCAAATATTAAACAAGATCCACTATTTCATACTTTTGTTGGCGAAAAGAAACATCTGTGACTACTTTCGGAATAAGCTAATTTTCTCATACACATCTTCATCCGATGTGCGATTAAGGAGTCGATCATGACCATAACCCGTAACCCGACCAAGGCTTTTACCCATTTTTCTCATCGACATATCGGCACAAACTCGAATGAGCAACAAGCTATGCTAAGATATTTAAATCTTGATTCCTTAACCCAACTGATGGCTGAAATTGTCCCAAAAAACATCAAATTAACTCAGCCATTGTGCTTACCTGAACCAAAAACAGAAGCTGAAATTTTAATCGAACTAAAACAGATATCAGAACAAAACAAAATATTTAAAAATTATCTCGGTCAAGGGTATTACGGTACTCACACTCCTTCCGTTATTCAACGACAAGTCTTGGAAAACCCCAATTGGTATACCGCTTATACTCCTTATCAAGCCGAAATATCTCAAGGGCGTTTAGAGGCATTATTCTTTTTTCAGCAAATGATCGTGGATTTAACCGCGATGGATATCGCTAATGCCTCACTATTAGACGAAGCCACAGCAGCAGCAGAAGCCATGGCTTTATGCTTTCGATGCCGACAAAATAAAAACGAACAATTTTTTGTCAGTGATGATCTCCATCCACAAACCATCGCCGTCTTAACCACCAGAGCAAAAGGATTGGGCATTGATTTAATCATTGATAATCCCAAAAAACTTGAACAATGCACCCCCTTTGGCGCCTTATTCGGATACCCGAATACAACGGGTCATATTAAAGACCTAAAGCCAATGATTGAGCAGGCTCAACAACGACGCATTAAAATCGCCATATCTTGT
>CAMQZF010000094.1 GCA_947039525.1 uncultured Photobacterium sp.
TCCTTACTTATTTTATTAAAATAGAGAAAACCAATATGCCTACAAAGGCATATTAAGTGTATAACTATTCAACTTGTTGTCCATAAATTATTTTGAATAATTCGGAAAAAATCTATTTCTCATCAGATGAGAATCATTCATAAAAATAAACGCTTAATGTAAAAATCAAAATCCTATTTTCCATTTTTAGAAAAGTTACGATTTATAATAATTAAATACAAATTAAACACATATAAACCCCAATCACCGACAAAGTTTAACAATTAAAATTCTATTAACAATCAAAGACTTAAAATCCATGAAAATAAAAGATAAGAAAAAACAACAATATAAGAATAACGATTGATTATTGATTTAATGTGAATAAACCTACAAATGAAATGTAAGTTCTAATAAATTAAAAACCATATAAAACTTACCGTTATTTTAACTAGACGAGATCTCATTCTTATCGTAAAAAACTAAATAGAAGGCAGGTAGACTCATGAGTCGGCGCTCGTTTTCAACATTTACCTTATGTTAATTACCAATGGAAATAGAGATGCCAATGAACGAATGCCAAAATAAAAAAGACAATTTCAAAATTCCCTTCTTAAGCTTTGTCATAATGATTTTTCTAACCGTTTATGGCATAGCCAATCCTCTTCAAATTTACTATCAAATGGGTTATGCCTCAATTACATATTTAGTCATAGCTGCATTAGTCTTTTTTATTCCTTACTGCTTTATGATTGCAGAAATGAGCTCAGCATTTAAACATAAAAGCGGTGGTATTTACTCTTGGATGTCAGCTTCCGTCGGAGAACAATTTGCGTTAATCGGAACATTGATGTGGTATGGCGGTAGCGTTGTTATGTGGTTCTCAGCTTCAGCTATTTGTATCCAATTATCTGTCGCCCTATTTGGCGTCGATACCACACCAAGTTGGCATGTATTTGGTTTAAATTCGCCAGAAACATTGGCTATCATTGGTGCAATCTACATCTGTATCATGGGATTTTTATCCACACACGGTTTAAAACGCCTAGCGGCCCTCTCCAAAATTTCTATTTTCACCATGATTGCCGTCCATATTTTAATCATTGGTGGCGGCTTAATTGTGTTTGCTTTATCGGGTCTACATCCAGCTCAAAGTTTTGATTTTCATCATGTTAGCTCATATTTTTACGGACAAAACACTTCATATCATTCCATTTTGTCAGCCATTGGCTTTATGGTGTTTGTTATCTTTATTTATGGTGGGATGGAAAACAGTGCAGGTATGGTAGATCGTGTTGAAAACGCACACAAAAACGTGCCAAAAGCGATCATATTAAGCTGTATTATCATCACAGCCTTATACATTGGTGTCGTACTCTTGTCCGGCTTTATTGTAAATTGGCAGACCACCTTTGGTGGATCACATGTGAACTTAGCAAACTATCAAATCTTTTTGGTACAACAAGAGTTTTTCCGCTTTGGTACTTTAATTGGAATGACACCAACACACGCCATTTCTCTTGGCCATGATGTAAACCGTTTAATCGTTATACTGCAACTTTTAGGTTTAAGTTCTATTCCACTGATCATTTATAGCCCAATCAAACACATGTTTGAAGGCTTACCAAAAGGCATCATGCCTGATTGGATCTTGAAAAAAAATAAACACGATATGGCAAGTAATGCGATTTTATTGCAAACCATTTTTGTTGTTTGTGTGATTTTCTTACTAGGCTTTGGTGCAACATCCGTTTCCAGTATCTTTAATAAAATGACATTAATGACCTTTGTGGCTGGCAGTATTCCTTATTCTTTCATTGTCTTTGCTTACATTAAATTCAAGAAAAACAATAAAATAAAAAAAGAATATCAATTCTTTGGACGTAAAACAGGGATCATTTACTCAACCCTAACCTTTATTGTTATTACATTAACCAATATATTTTCTATCATTCAACCCGCATTACAACATGACTTTAATGACACGATTTGGATAGCCATTGGTCCAATTTTATTTGCAGTGATTGGTTTTATTCTTCACGCTCGTTATAAACGAAAAATAACACATAAAGCTGCACTCACTCATTAAGCAAAAAGCCTCCCAGTTGGGAGGCTTTTTTTAATAAGCGCGTAAATCGCTTTTCATCATCCAAGCACCCACCAGAGATAAGACACATCCAGTGATGACAATAATGGTATTCTTCTCTTTTTCTTGTTCGAGCAAATGACTTTCTTCATTCGATAAGTTATACGCCATAGAGTAAGAAAACTCGCCCATTTCGGTAAGCAGTAATTCTTGCCCAACGCTCCCTGATAAAGAAATCACGCCACAAACCACAGAAATAAAGCCCACCAATAGCGATACATAGCCCCAAGATTTTTTCATACTCATCGGTATCTCGTCCTCTATTTCGCTGAATAGACCATTCGAATAATGCCGAGAGTAATCAAAATAAAAACAAAAACTTATGACGACTATCAACTTTTGATAGAATTATTCATTATGGGAATAAGGTATGCTCAAAAAAAGAAACAAATACCTTATTTTTGTTTTGGACGAAAAGGTTTGATCACCTCTTCATTACACTCTAAATACGGGCCTTCCATCAAATCCAAACAATATGGAATCGCGGGAAAAACAGCATCCAAGCATTCACGAATGGATTTAGGCTTACCGGGTAAATTAACGATCAAGCTACTGCCGCGTAAACCTGCCGTTTGACGAGATAAAATCGCGGTTGGTACAAATTTTAACGACTCTGCACGCATCAATTCACCAAACCCAGGCATCATTCGATCACACACAACTTCTGTTGCTTCAGGGGTAACATCCCGCTTTGCGGGTCCAGTACCACCAGTGGTGACAACCAAGCTGCAACCGGCCTCATCCACCATTTTAATCAACGTCTCTTCAATGACATTCTGTTCATCGGGAATCACTTGGTAAAAAGGTTCCCAATCCGAAGTCAAATACTCTTTTAAGGTATCAATAATAGCAAGACCTGAAATGTCATCATAAATACCCGCGCTTGCACGATCACTGACAGTTACAATTCCGATTTTAGCTTTCATTTTTTCTCCTTTTTATTTTTATAAACGAATCACAAGGAAGATGTCATTATCAAAAATAACCACTCTATGATCGCTTTTGTTTTGCTAACCAACGATCCAACTCATTTGCAAATTGCTGGCGATCACGCTGATTTAATGCCGGTGGACCACCAGTGTTAATACCACTGGAGCGCAACGTATCCATAAAGTCGCGAATATTCAAACGCGAACGAATATTTTCCAAAGTGTACAGCTCCCCACGAGGGTTTAATGCTACACAGCCCTTTTCAATCACTTCAGCAGCTAAAGGGATATCCGCAGTAATAATCAAATCCCCAGCTTGAGCACGAGCCACAATTTCATTGTCTGCAACATCAAATCCCGATGAGACCTGCAAAAAGAGTAAATATGGCGAGGCTGGCAGTCGAAGCGCATGATTGGCAACAAAGGTTGTCGTTATTTGACAGCGAACCGCCGCTCGATACATAACTTCTTTTATAACTGATGGACATGCATCTGCATCAACCCACATATTCATGGTCATTTACCTCATTTTTGACGACGTTTCATATACAAATATAGGCTTTCAACTTTTTCTCGTGCCCAAGGCGTCTTTCTTAAAAACTTTAGGCTAGATTTAATCGATGGATCCGATGTAAAACAGCGAATATTAATTTTATAGCCTAATTCATCCCATCCATAAAAATTCACTAACTCTGTTAGGATCTGCTCTAACGTGAGTCCATGTAATGGATTATTTTTTTGCATGTCACTCATTTAATTACCTTACTTATATATTCAATCGCTTGCATTAAAAGTGCTAAAAATAACAATATTTTGATTTAGTATGAAGGCTTATTACATAACAAGACAATCAAATTTGATGGCTTATTTCCCCATTTAAATACTTTACAGGCGAAACCTAAAAAATAATATTCCGTTCATTTGAATGGTTATTGAAGAAAAGTGCCTGTAATCTGTCATTAATAATCGTTAAAATAAAATAAACAGAGAAAATGATTTATTTTTCTCTTGAAATAGCGGAAATAAACAGGTTTAATCCGCCAACATTTTACATTATGACAAAATTTAATTTGGTAAGGGTAGATATGGTTAGCAAAGAATAAACCGTGTAAGCAAAGTCCTCAACGCTTACACGGATGCACATACAGAACAAGTTTCTTACCGTCACTTCGTCCTCGATTTTCGCCTCCCCTTTTTGCGCTTTGTTGACATTGCCCACTTAATTCATTCTTAAAATATATTGAATGTGTGTTTTATTTGCTAATCGTACGATTAAATATTTCATTAAGCAGAATTATCCAGACTCTATACTAGAGAAAGCTGAATGAAAAAGTCCAGATTCAAGCATCAAAGACGCCCCTTACCGGCATTCTATTTTGCAGCACCAACCGCTGGGTTATTGACTTAACATAAAAGGCAATCAAATGAATAAAAATACTTACGTCGAAACACTGTACGGTGATTACGGTCAACAATTTACCATGGACAAGGTGCTATTCGAGCAAAAAACCGATCAATGGCACTTAGTGATCTTTGATAACGCAATGTTTGGCCGTGTTATGGCGTTGGATGGCATCATTCAAACCACAGAAAAAGACGAATTCATTTACCATGAAATGTTGACTCACGTACCAGTACTAAGCCATGGCAACGCAAAACGCGTGCTAATCATTGGTGGCGGTGACGGTGGTATGCTACGTGAAGTTGTTAAGCACAAAAGTATTGAACACATTACCATGGTTGAAATCGATGGCTCAGTCGTTGATATGTGTAAGACTTACTTACCAAACCACTCTGCGGGTGCTTACGATGATCCTCGCGTCAATCTTGTTATCTCAGATGGCCTCGACTTCGTGGCAACAACAGATCAACAATTCGATGTGATCATTTCTGACTGTACCGATCCTGTTGGTCCAGGTGAAGCACTGTTCCGCTCAGAGTTCTACGAAGGTTGTCATCGTATTCTAAGCGAAGATGGCATCTTTGTTGCCCAAAATGGCGTGGGTTTCATGCAACAAGGAGAAGTAGAAGTAACCACTAAGCGTTTGGGTGCTTCTTTTGCAGATACTTGGTTCTACGGTGCCTCGATTCCAACTTACATTGGTGGCATCATGACTTTCGCTTGGGGTGCTAAAAATACTGCTACCCGTGAGTTGGATATCACAACCATTCGTCAACGTTTTGAAGCCGCTAATATTGCAACTCGTTACTACACACCAGCAGTACATCAAGCCGCTTTTGCTCTGCCTCGCTACTTAGAAGATCTTGTAATTTCAGCGAAAAAAGCATAATTCATACAGAGACATACAATCAATCGAGCCTGAATGCTCGATTGATTCTTTAATTTTTTAGACTTATTTTTAGGATACCCCTTATGTTTTTTGAAGGTGCGGAGAAAAAAATTGAAGTGATCGTTGCCCAAGGTGCGCCTGCGCTGCGTTCTTTGGGCAAAGATTTTTGGCAAGACATTGTTCATCATGCTCGAGCTGAAATCTTATCAACGATCAGTAACGATCAATGTGATGCTTATTTATTAAGTGAATCCAGCTTATTCGTCTGGGATGATCACTTTTTAATGCTGACTTGTGGCAATACTACGCTTGTTAACGCGGTTTTAAGCTTCACCGAGCAATACGGTTTGGATAACATCGCGTTTTGCAGCTACCAGCGCAAAAATGAATATTTATCGCGTTTACAACAATCGGCATTTGACGATGATTTACAACGTTTACGTGATGTTATGCCAGGTAAAGCCTTCCAACTCGGTCATTTAGACAGCCATCATCACTTCCTGTTCCACATTGATCGCCCTTATACTGCCTTGGAAGATGACACAGCCAGCGAATTATTGATGTACCACATTCGTGGTGAACACGCTGAATACCTGTGCAGTGAAAACCAAACACTGGAAAAAGTCCGTGAAATTTTTGGTTTAAGCACCGTATTCTCTGATTTCATCTTTGATGATTTCCTATTTACACCCTATGGCTACTCAATGAATGCCATCCGTGGTCGTGAATACGCAACCATTCACGTAACACCACAACGCAACAGCTCATACGTGAGCTTTGAGTCAAATTTAGATATTAATGGCGAAGGACAAGCCGTCATTGATTACTTGCTAGAAACCTTAAATCCGGGTTGTTGGGACATTGTCGGCTTCAATACAGAGCCAACATTACTACCAGAAAAAGCATTCTGTATGAGCCGCTGTAATCTTAATCTAGATTCAGGCTCTACCTTGTCATTCCGTTATTACCAAGCAACGGATCACAACGAGTTATTGCCAACAGAGATTTAATTTCTCTGTCAATTAGGCATAAAAAAAGGCAAATCAAAATGATTTGCCTTTTTTATTGAAATGTTGAGATCATTTTTCTAATGCTTGCGTTAGCCATTGATTGAATTGTGATTTTGGTAGTGCCCCATTCAAAGTATCAACCAGTTTCCCGCCTTTAAATACCATCAGAGTCGGTATACTACGAATACGGTATTCCGTCGCCAAACTTTGCTGTGCTTCTGTATCGACTTTTACAAAATGTAACTCACCACAACGCTCTTGTGCGACATCATTAAAGACAGGTGAAAAACCAACACAAGGATTGCACCACGGTGCCCAGAAGTCGATAACAACAGGTTTATCACTATTTAAAAAAGCCGGAAGATTTTGACTTGTACCTTCAACAGGCTTTCCTTCTAATAAGCTTTTCTTGCAAGCGCCACACACTGAATTATCATTCACTCTCTCATGAGGCAAACGATTCATTGCGTGACAATGTGGACAACGTGTAGTAAATGTTGACATGACGTTTTTATCCTTTAATTTTTAACTGTTTATAGTCTATAAATTAACAAGGATGATTTATAATTGAATCTACTTATTTATATAATAGGGAAAACACATCAACTTATGTTCATTGTATCGTTCACTGTTTCAAAAAAACGATAACTTTGATGAAAAATACATATTAATTTGAGAACAATGAAGTCAATATTTCTGAATGAAAAGTTTGCGCGTTAATTTCAATTATTATCAATTTCAAATCAATAATACGCAAACTCTCTCATATAAGAAGGATTAAAATCCTTTCAATGTAATAAACCCAGTTCTTTTGCTTCTTCTAGTGTCAAGCCACTGTCTCGAATCTCTTTTAGCATCTCAATTCGACGGCGAGCCGCAGCTTGTTGTTTTTTCTGATCATTTAAATTAGTCGCAACATCGTCCTTAAAATCCCACTTTGAGGATACACACGCAATTTCTGACAAATCAATAGAATTAATAGACACAGTAACCTCCGAAATATATAGAACTCTTTTTGTTGCCCTAATCTTTATCAAACTGACTCATCAAAGAGAAGAGCTGAAATATAAGATTGTGAAGCCAACAATGTTTATTTGTTTTTTTATTAAAAAAGCTAGTCAATCCCAAAAAAGCCGCGTAGATTTAAAAATTCATAATAAAAATCTTCCTATTATTTTTGTTAAAAATAAAAGGATAACCCACATAAACAATTACACTTTATTAACACAAAAGCATTTTGATAAATAAAGAAATCAATAACAAAAATTAGGCGTAAAAATAGGGCAATGCCATATTTTTTGATAAGATTCCCCTCTCTTTCACTTTTTCATGCAGTTAAAATGAACAACAGTAAAATTCTCTATGAATATGATAAAAATATTCGATTATATAAAGAACACGCACAATCTATGGAAGTGCTATTGTCTGCCCTATTAACCGCAGCGAATATTAAGCCACACTCCATTTCTAGCCGTTTGAAAGAACGTGAAAGCCTTTCATTAAAAATCGAGAAAAAAAACAAATACGTCGATCTATCAGAAATTACCGATATTGTGGGTTTGCGGATCATTACGAATTATTCTGACGAAGTGGATGACATCGCGAAAATCATTGAACGGGAGTTTTCCGTTGATCTCACCAATTCCATAGATAAACGGACGGTGTTGGATCCCGATCGTTTTGGCTATTTATCTATCCACTATGTGGTGAGTTTAAGCCAAGCACGCGAAGAATTGGTCGAATACAAACGTTTCAAACATATTCGCTTTGAAGTTCAGGTTCGTTCGATTTTGCAGCATACATGGGCGGAGATTGAACATGATATTGGGTACAAAACCAAAGTCGAGATCCCCAAAAGTATTCGTCGGGAGTTTTCTCGCCTTGCTGGTTTATTAGAAATTGCTGATGATCAATTTATTCAGATCCGCGACACACTAATGAGTTATGAGAAACAAGTGCAATCAGAAATTGTCACAGCACCGGAATTGGTCGATATTGATGCGATTTCTATCTACGAATTATTAAATACCAATGCCTTAATTCAAGAGTTAGATAGCCGCATTGCTCAACAATTAAACATTGAAATTAAAGAATTATCTCGTGATCATACCGCAGTCCATATGCGTTATTTGGAATATTTTCACTTTAAGTCGATCTCTAAATTAATCGAAGCACTCAGCAAAAATATCGATAATATTCTGATTAGAGCAACCGATTTACAAGCTTTTGATGTCATCGAAAGCCGAGGCATTTGTTTGTTTTTCCTCTATCAAGTTCTGGCTTCAAAATACAACAACGATAAAAAAATTCGCCGTTTCTTAGACCGAACAATGACCGGAACAGAAGATTCTCGTGATGAGATTTGCCAATACTTATTGTCCATATCGCCAAAAATGATATAAAAAAACCGCCTTTCGGCGGTTCTTTTATCATCAATATATTACAATTCCACAGCTGCAATACGGCTTCTTTCTTTATGCATTTTTTTCCATAAGTAGAAACCGTAAATCGCACCAACACCATATTGTAACCACATGAACATACCCGATAGATCACCCACTAATACCGCAGGAGTAAAGGCTGTCGTGTGAATCAAGTTTTCAATAAAGAGAACCACACCTACGTTACACAATAGCCAGAACCACCACTGCTCGATGTAACGTTTCGAGGTTAAGAACATCGCCATGACAGTTAATACTGTCGTTAGCGCATCCAATGCAGGGCTAGGATCACGTGCAATCGTCTTATCAAAGAGTGAATGAATAATCGTTGGGAAAATCTCAAGGAAATTCATGTACAACCACCAGCACACTAACAGGCCAATGATCGTATAAACCCATTGAACTGGTTTAAAGGTTTTAATCGTAATTTTATTATCGTCAGATTGAGCCAAATTACGGCGCCAAGCTAAGGCACCCATAATTTGAATCGGCAACAATAAGGCTAAATTTTGAAAAACTTGCCCATACAGATTACTGCTCCATGCAATGTAGGCATACGTTACGGTATTAATAATCACGAATAAATAAGCAATAATTTCACCACGAGCCTGATATAGGGCAGTGAAAACACCACTGATCGAACAAATTAATCCAACAAAACTGATTAATGTAAACAGCTCTGCAAACTTACTGCCGAAAAGCAAAGGAGTGAAAAAAGAAAAAATGTTAGCGATTAAGAAAACAACCAAGAATATCTTTTGAAATAAGCTCAAAGAAGCCCAAAAGGACACTTTCGTAACGGCAGAATTGGTATGCATGGACGACATCTCATTTACTTTACGATGAATATAATCATAGTCTGAAACCCAATTGACCAATAAGATTCAATTGAATGCAACCTGCTCTTTCTGGCAGCCAAACTAGCTTGAATGTTCATCATTAATAATGATGATATTTGCATATCACAAAATAAATCTTAACCATTATAAAATAAACGATACATTCAATTTTATAATGCAGTGTGAAATGTAAAAATCATCATATTACTAATATAAATCATTCTACATTTAGGAAACGTGAAAAAGCCGCTGAGGGGTCAGCGGCTTGCTCAATGTTTGGCGGAGAGATAGGGATTTGAACCCTAGATACGCTATAAACGTATGCCGGTT
>CAMQZF010000095.1 GCA_947039525.1 uncultured Photobacterium sp.
AGGGTAAAACCCATGAGTTCTCTATCGACGGTCATGAATGGCGTTGGTTAGAAGCATGATTTGTGATGCACTGCATAGATAATTAGGATAATTATCAATATATTACAGGCACAACGCGAGTTGTGCCTTTTTTTGTCTTGTTATGTTACGCGACGCTTGATTTATCGTCGTTTGGCGTGTTTTTTGCTCATGGACTATTTATGAAAATACCGATTTACGTCGATAGTGATACCTGCATTTCTGATCGATTACTCTCTAAAAATGCATTTGCCATTGCCACCCATCCTCTATATCAGCAACTTCGCTCTACCGCTGCCTCCATTCCGCATCCTGCTCATTGTTACACCATGGCGAAACCCAGTGGTTCAGTGTGTAATCTAGATTGCACTTACTGTTTTTATTTAGAGAAAGAGAAATTATATCCCGATAGACAAACCCATTGGCGGATGAATGATGCCACGTTAGTGCGCTACATCGAACAACAAATAGATGCGCAGCAAGGTCAAGAAGTGGTGTTTTCATGGCAGGGCGGTGAGCCAACCCTGCTCGGTATTGCCTTTTATGAACGTGCATTTGCTATTCAGCAGGCGTATGTGCAAGGGAAGAACAAGCACATCGTGAATACCTTCCAAACTAATGGGATAAAAATCAACGATGAGTGGGCAAGGTTGTTCGCCCAACATCAAGTGTTGGTAGGTATCTCTATCGATGGCCCACGAGCGCTACATGATCGTTATCGGGTAAAGCGAAATGGCCTGCCGAGTTTTGATTTGGTGATAGCAGGTATTGAAGCGCTTAAGCGCCATGGCGTGGGATTCAATACCTTGACTGTCGTGAATAATGTTAACGCTGAACACCCTATTGAGGTGTATGAGTTCTTACTCTCTATCGGCAGTGAGTTCTTGCAGTTTATTCCGTTGGTAGAACGTAGCCTGCAGCCATCAATGTGTGCCGCGACGGCAGCATCGGCAGCTGAACTCAGCCTGGTGCTACCTGATGCACATCACGCTGAAGTGACGTCCTGGTCTGTCGGTGCGGAGCAGTTTGGGACATTCATGAATCAGATCTTTGATCTTTGGGTGCAGCGAGATGTCGGTGAAGTGTTTGTGCAATTGTTTGACAGTACATTGGCATCACACCTAGGTTATCCTGCCTTAATCTGCTCGCATGGCGCTTATTGTGGCAGTAATTTTGCGCTTGAGGCCAATGGTGATATTTATGCTTGTGACCATTACGTGTACCCCGAACACTATTTTGGCAATGTGCATAGTACCACACTGAACACCATCAAGAATAGCGTGGAAAACAGGGCATTTGGTTTAGCTAAGCAGGTATTTCTGAGTGAAAAATGCCAGCGTTGCCGCTGGCGATTTGCCTGTCAGGGAGGGTGTCCGAAACATCGTTTCGTTTTTGGTGATAATGAGATAAATGCTACTCACTTCCTCTGCCCGTCATACGTGGATTTCTTTTCGCACACTGCACCTAAAATGCGTGAGATGGCTGCATTATTGGTGTGTGGTAAACCCGCAAATCTTGTTATGAATAGTGCATTGATCACAAATCAAAACACCATAAAATGAAAAACATGATCTAGTGTGCATTAAATATGAAAAGCAGTTTTGAAAATATAAAAAATGCGTTTAAATATATTTATTAAATCGCTTTAGGACGCTAGAACATGAAAACAATCGTCATGGATGACAATGGTGTGATGTACCGTAACCGACAAGAAACACTAAACGTATTAACCACGTTTATTCGTAGTCAAGTTGCGGTTATGCGTCCTGAATGTGCCGCCTTATCTGCCACGACTGGTTGTGCGCATTTTGATGAAAAAGCCAAAAATTTAGAAGGTATTGCACGTTTATTATGGGGTGCAGTGCCGCTGGTAGATGATGCACCTGAATTACTGACAGACATCCTTGAAGCGGTTACATACGGTATTAACCCTGAACATGCCGCTTATTGGGGGGACGTGGGTGACTTTAACCAGCGCTGCGTTGAAATGTCAGCCATTGCAATGGCTATGGTGGATGCCGAGACGGTATTTTTTGACAGTTTAAGCGAAGTACAACAGCAGCAATTAATCGGTTGGTTACAAAGAACGACGGATATTCGCATTCCTAATAATAATTGGCATTTCTTCCGCGTGCTTATTTTAATGGCGCTGCGCCATGTTGGTGCTCAATACGATGAGCAGGTACTAATTAATGATCTGCGAGAAATCGACAGTATGTATTTAGGTGACGGTTGGTATCGTGATGGTCACAATGGTTGTACCGATTATTATAACCCGTTTGCTTTTCACTATTATGGACTCTTATTTGCTCGCTGGGTGAATACCGTTACCGATACTCTCTCTTCTGAGTTGAATCAATATGCCCATCTCTTTATTCATCGTGCTGCCTTATTTGCAAAAAGTTTTGCGTTATGGACTGGTGAAGATGGTGCACCTATTGCTTATGGTCGATCTATGTCTTACCGCTTTGCAGGAGCGGGGATCTGGAGTGAACTCGCTTGTTACCCTGTGGCATTGAATAATGTTGGTTTAAGCATCAGCGACATGAAAACATTATGGGCTGCGACACTGCGCTGGTGGAGCGGACAACCGATAATTTCAGATGGTGTATTAAGTGTGGGCTTTAGTTATCCCAACTTAATCGCGAGTGAATTTTACAATAGCCCAATGTCACCACTGTTGGCACTAAAAGGCTTTTCTGCCGTGCGATTATCTGACAGTCATCCTTTCTGGCTCGCTGAAGAAAGCCAAATTAATCAACAATCAACGGTTATTGCTCTAGAGAAAAACAAGCAGTTAGTAGCCCGTCATAACGGTATCAGTATTTTGCTCTCTGGTGCGCCATCTGCTGCTGAATTACGCAATAGTCATGATAAATACTTAAAGTTTGCCTATTCCTCCGCCCATGGTTTTGGTGTTGAAGCCTTACGCTGGATTGAACAAGGCTTTATTGGTGACAATATCATGGCGTGTCAGCAACCTAAAACGGGTGAATGGCTATTTCGTGAGCAATTAATTATCTCAGAACTGCGAGATCAGCAACTGATCACGGTTTGGCAGCCCTTTACGGGGTGCACGGTTGAAACTACACAATGGTTTGAATGTGGAAAAGAATTCCGTCGCCACCGAATTCAGTCTGACTATACATTCAAATTTATTCTTTCTGGCTACGCGGTTGATACTTGGGTGAAATGTATTGGTGAACTTGAGGCGCTACCTGAAGCCCGTGTTTGTGGTACTGCTTACGTGAGTGAACTAACCCTACTTGATGGCAATGGGCATTACGCCGTTATGCCGTGTGCGCCCAATACAAACTTGCGATTTTCTCAAGCTGCCGTTCCCGTAATTCACGGCAATGTACCTCAAGGGTACAGCGAATTGTTGACCAAAGTGACAACAAGCAAACTTTAATTTTACAGGATTAAGGTGATCTCACCTTATCCAATATTGTTTTTTATTTTTTGAATGAACTCTCCGGAGAAACGTATGAGAAGTAATATTTTTACCTGCAAGCTGTCTTTATTTGCTGCATCTATTGCGACTGTAATGGCTATGCCGGCTTTTGCGTATCAGCAAGCGCCTGAACTTGAGGCATTAGTGAAGGCGGGTAAATTACCGACGGTTGAAAAACGTCTACCGCAAGATCCACTCGTTGTGACGCCATTTCAATCTATAGGTCAGTATGGCGGCACGCTAGATTTACTGGGTTTGTGGGGTGATAACGGACACCGTATGCGTATTCTTGGCAATAATAACCTGTTCTCTTTCAATCACACATACACTGATGTGGTCCCGAGTTTAGCAACGGGTTACGAGTCAAATCCAGAGGCAACGGAATACACTATCTTTTTGCGTAAAGGCATGAAGTGGTCTGATGGTTCTGAGTTCAGTGCGCAAGACATCGTTTATTATGTAAACGATGTCTTGGGTGATCCGAACCATGCAGGTAATCGTCCATTATTCTTCAGTAGTCACGATGCTGCAAAAGCAGAAGCAGTCAATGCACATACGGTAAAAATTTCTCTAAAAGAGCCAAACGGTTTGTTCATTCGTCAGTTAGCTGGTGTAGATGGTTCTAACATTGCAGCATTCAACAAAGCATATTGTTCTCAATTCCAGCCACAGTTCAATGCTGACGTTGATAAATTGGTTAAAGCGGATGGTTTCTCTTCTTGGCGTGAATATTATGAAGTGAAATGTTCAGCGCATTATTTTACACCGTTTTACGCGAATGTTGATCGTCCTACGATGGCACCCTGGGTGGTAGAAACACCACCATCAGCGAATGCCCCGTTTGCTGAATATGTGCGTAATCCGTACTACTGGCAGGTGGATACTGCTGGCAACCAGCTACCATATATTGATTCTGTAAAATGGACTTTCTCTGAAAACAAAGAAGAAATGCTACTTCGTGCGGTTGCTGGTAGGACTGATTTCCAAGCTCGTCACATTGATAATGCCGCTAATCGTCCATTGATTTTCAGTAATGCTGAAAAGTCGGGTTACAAGGTAATATTACGCCCTGAAACACGCATGAATGTTTTAGTGATTGCATTAAATCAAAATGCGAAAGATCCAGTGAAACGAAAATTGTTTTCGAACAAAGAGTTCCGTATTGCAATGTCCCATGCAATTGACCGTAGTGATATCAGCGAAACACTTTTTGCTGGCACGGCAGAATCGTATCAGGCTGCGCCGCTCGACGCATCACCATTCTACAGTGAAAAGTTTGCTAAGCAGCATACTGAGTTTGACCTGAATAAAGCAAATCAAATGCTAGATAAGTTGGGCTTGACTAACCGTGACAAAGATAGTTTTCGTCTAATGGACAATGGCAAACGTATCCGTATCGAAGCACTTAGCACTACGCTAGTGAAGCCTGAAACCCGTGACGCACTAGAAATGGTGAAGAAGCACTGGCAAGAAGTGGGTGTAATGCTGGATATCCGTATTGTTGACCGTTCATTACAAAACTCTATGCGTTTTGCGAACGATTACGACGTGATCCCATGGTATGGCGATGGTGGTGTGGGTATTATCGATGAAGCCCGTTGGTATATGGCATTTTCACCTGAATCTACGTTTGGTCTGGGTTGGTACAACTGGTCAGCAACACCTGATGCTGATTCTGCCGTTGAACCGCCAGCAGAAGTGAAGAAGCAGATTGAACTATACAACCAGATTCGCACTACAGCAGATAAAGCAAAGCAAAATGCATTGATGCAGCAAATTATTGATATTGCAGAAGACAACTTCTTCGCCATCGGTACAGTGAATGCTTTACCAAGTACAGTGATTGTGAACGATAAATTGCGCAATGTACCAGAAGCTATGCCTGAATCTTATAACCTAATGACTCCAGCGCCAATGCGTGTTGGTCAATTGTGGTTTGATAACAAATAATAACGAAAAAATGGGGGAGCATGCTGCTCCTCTTACCACTAGAGACACAATATAGGGAAGTAGGGGAATTGATATGGGCAATTTCTTA
Organism: uncultured Photobacterium sp.; assembly: GCA_947039525.1. GTDB lineage: Bacteria > Pseudomonadota > Gammaproteobacteria > Enterobacterales > Vibrionaceae > Photobacterium. The sequence continues at coordinate 5,511 of CAMQZF010000095.1, forward strand.
ATCGGTGCAAGAGAGCAAGTTACCTCGATTATTGCACCATTTTTCGAGAAACATCCTTTGGTAGCAAGCAGTCTATCACGCCTTAGTTTGATGATATTTACCTTCTTATGCATGTCGGTCATTATTTTCTTTGTAATTGATTTGCCAGAAGGTGATTTCGCGACAGCGAAGATTGCAGAACTTCAATCATTAGGTCAGACCGTTGACCCACAAATGATAGAGATTCTCCGTGAAACATATGGTTTAGATAAGCCTCTCCTTGTGCGTTATTGGGATTGGTTCTCTGGGATATTGACTGGTGACCTCGGTATGTCGTTATCAACTCAAGAACCAGTGTGGGACACGATAAAAACTCGCCTGCCAGTGACATTATTGCTGATGTCTGGTGTGCTTATTTTTATGTTTGCTACTGCTATTCCAATCGGTATTTATTCAGCATTACGTCCGTATTCTTTTGGTGACTATGTCGGGACGATTATTGGTTTCCTAGGAATGGCTACGCCGAATTTTGTTATCGCTATCATCGCGATTCTGATTGGCTATGAACATTTTGGTGTGGTTATCACTGGCTTGAATTCAGATGAATATTTAGGTCAGCCAATGTCATGGGGTAAGTTCTGGGATTCTTTCCAACGTAGCTGGGTTTTCATTTTGGTGCTAGGTACGGCGGGGATGGCGACCATTATCCGTAAAGTGCGGGCCAACTTGATGGAAGAAATCAATAAACCGTATGTAACTACCGCGCGAGCTAAAGGTTTGAGCGAGCTCGAACTGACCATGAAATACCCTGTGCGTTTGGCACTGATCCCTGTCGCCGCAACTATTGGCTGGAAACTACCCATGCTGCTAGGTGCTGACATCATTGTTAGTCAGGTAATGAACATGCCAACGCTGGGCACCTTGATGCTACAAGCGCTGGAAAAACAAGACATGGTATTGGCTGGTGACATCCTGCTCATTATGGGTGGTCTTACCATCATTGGTACGCTGCTTTCCGATATTCTACTTCGTTTTATTGACCCACGTATTCGTGCTGGTATTTAAAGGATAAATACATGAGTACTTTAGTAGAGAAATTTAATATTTTTAAACCAAAGAAGCTGGATAAAGAAACTGCGACAGCCTCTCAGTTGATGCTACACAAATTCCGTAGTAACCGTCTTGCTTGGTGCAGTTTTTGGTTTTTGTTGGTGGCTTACACTATTGCCATGCCGTTTGCAGAGTTTTTTGCCCCGTTTGAGTCAGGAGATAGCTGGCGTCGTTATACGTTCGCACCACCACAAGAAATACACTTGATTGAGAAGACAGAACAAGGTTATCAGTGGGCACCACACTTAAGTGTGCACTCGGTGAAAACTGATATGATGACGCTGCAAAAGTCTTATGAATTGGATGAAACAAAGAAAGCATACTTTGAATTCTTTGGCAAAACTGATGAGTACCACTTAATGGGCTTCATTCCGATGACAACCAAGTTCATCGTGCCGCTTGATAAGAATATGCCATTCTTCTGGTTGGGTTCTGATCGTTTAGGGCGTGACATGCTGTCTCGTGTGATCTTCGGTGCTCGTATTTCACTGTCAGTAGGTTTGATGGGAGTGTTCTTTAGTTTGGTCATTGGTATCACTGTTGGTTCGATTGCGGGTCTAAAAGGCGGCTGGTTCGATACCGTAACTAACCGCATTATGGAAGTAATCAAAGCAATTCCAACACTGCCTTTGTGGATGGCGCTGACGGCATCACTACCGCGAGAGTGGGATAGCATCACAAAGTACTTTTTAGTTACGCTTATTCTTGGTTGTGTTACTTGGCCTGACATGGCGCGAGAGGTGCGTTCACGGTTTATGTCATTGCGCAATGAAGAATTTATCAATGCAGCATGGTTGGACGGTAACTCACAATCATCAATCATTCGTCGCTACATGGTGCCGAACTTTATGGGGCATATTATTGCTGCTGTTACACTGGCGATTCCTGCCATGATTTTGGGTGAAACCTCCTTGAGCTTCCTTGGTCTTGGTCTACAAGCACCAGTTGTAAGTTGGGGTGTGTTACTTCAAGAAGCACAAAATATTCGATCAGTTGCTGAGGCTCCGTGGCTGCTTTATCCTGCGGGTATGGTGGTGTTCGTTATTCTCGCAATGAACTCGCTAGGCGATGGCTTGCGAGATGCGACAGACCCTTACCATGAGGTATAACAAAATGATTGATAAAGTATTAGAAATTAATGGACTGAATGTTAGCTTTGACAGCACTCTTGGATCAAAACATGCAGTTAAAGATCTTAGCTTCGATATTATTCGTGGTGAAACACTGGCTGTGATTGGTGAATCTGGCTCCGGTAAATCAGTGACTTCAAAAGCGATTTTGCAGATTTTGGGTAAAACTGGGCATATAGATTCAGGTGAAATCCTACTGCATGTAGATGGATCGAAAGTAGATATTACCACGTTGGAAAGTGACAGCATTCATATGCGTCGAATTCGTTCTGAGCGTATATCATTAGTCTCGCAAGAGCCAATGAGTGCGTTGAGTCCTGTTCACACTGTGGGTGACCAAATTAAAGAAACCCTGTTTATGTGTAACAAGGGATTGACTGAGCCTGAAGCTCGGGAACAAACAATTAAATTGTTATCGCAGGTATTGCTACCTGATCCTGAAGTATTAATTGATAAATACCCATATGCGCTGTCGGGGGGGCAACGTCAGCGAGTATGTATTGCGATGGCAATTGCTAGCCGACCAGATATTTTGATCGCGGATGAGCCGACAACGGCACTCGATGTAACTACTCAGGCTGAGATCTTGGATTTGTTTGCCAAGCTGCAGCAAGAGATTAATATGTCGATCCTGTTCATTACGCACGATTTGGGTGTGGTGGCACAGATTTCTGATCGCGTGGTGGTGATGAAAGACGGTGAAGTGGTTGAACGTGGCGATGTACGCCAGATTTATGAAAATCCGCAGCACCCTTATACCATTAAGTTGATGGACGCGACGCGACGCTTGGAATTGCCTTCGGCGTTGAAAATTCCTTACAATGCAGCGAACTCAACAACAATCAAACCGATCATTGATGCGCGTAATGTGTGTAAAGTGTTTGAGAATGGCGGCGGATTTTTTAAGAAAGGTAAAGTTCTGGTTGCATTGGATAATGTATCAGTATTGGTAAACCAGGGCGAATCATTAGGCATTGTAGGTGAATCAGGTTCTGGTAAATCTACTTTAGGACGTGCGATTCTTGGCTTGGATCATGCTACGTCTGGTAGTATTCAATATCACGATCCTAGTCGTAATTTAGATGTGGATTTAGTGAATCTATCACGAAAGAAAAGTGATCACCTGTTCATTGACTTACGGTTGATTTTCCAAGACCCAATGTCATCGCTAAATCCACGGATGACGGTTGCGGACATTATTATTGAGCCTTTGCGCCAGCTTAAGCCCGAGATGAGTGAAAAAGAACGTCAAAAAGAGTTACATGAAGTGATGGACTGGGTAGGCGTACATCGAGACTGGGCTGCACGTTATCCACATGCATTTTCAGGTGGTCAACGTCAACGTATCGTTATCGCACGTGCGCTAATAACCCGTCCGAAACTGGTGATTGCAGATGAAGCAACTGCGGCACTAGATGTATCGCTACGCTCTCGCGCGTTGGATTTGCTGATTGAATATCAAAACCGTTATGGTACCTCGTTCATTATGATCACCCATGATATTGCGACCGTGAAGTACTTTTGTGACCGTATGGTAGTACTGGAAAAAGGTCGTATCGTTGAACAAGGTACAGTTGATCAAATCATAAATAACCCACAAGAAGCGTATACCAAACGTTTGATTGATGCGGTACCAAAAGCTGAGTTGCCTCCATTAGAGCCGCAGCCAGAACCTGAGCGTCTCAGCGCTTAATCTTCATACTGTACACCTCATAAACTAACACAAAGTGAAATTGATCCGCACCGGAGGCTATTGCTACCTTCGGTGGGGATCCCTACATCTGAAATTATCCACAAAGAGATTAATTCAATGAAAATAAATAAAAAATCCGTACTCGCCGCAGCAATATCGTTCGTACTTGTAGGGTGTAATTCTGATGATCTAACATCTATCCCAGTTGAACCGCCTGTTGCTATTGATTACGATTTGGCAGTGAAAAACTGGGCATCACTGTGGACGCCTCCAAATACCACCGATGAGCAATATCAGCTGATGATAGACGCAAAGCTGAATACTGCAATCACGTCTTACGCAGGTTTTACCAAAGATAATACCGATTACCTATGGGCTGATCAAAAGCTGTATAAAGATTATGGTGATGGCCAAACAGTGAATGCTATGGCAACCAAAACTTCGTTTTCCCGTCTACGT
>CAMQZF010000096.1 GCA_947039525.1 uncultured Photobacterium sp.
ACCACAGCCCGTTAAGGTGAGTGCGGAAGCAAGAGTTAAGGCAGAAAAGCCAAATTTGACGTATTTTTTCATGAAATTTTCCCTAATATAAAATGAGTAAATACAAAATAAGAAATGTTAACGATGATCGACGCGTTTTACCCAACGATCACCAGTGGTTTGAATGCATTGCACTAAGATAATCAATAAAATGACCGTGATTGCCATAACGGTGCCATCGAAACGTTGATAACCATAGCGTATTCCAACGTCGCCAAGACCGCCGCCGCCAACGGTGCCTGCCATTGCTGAATAACTGACAAGTGTGACTAAGGTGATGGTGGCGGCATTAATGATGCCGGGTAGCGCTTCTGGTAAGAGAATTTTGGTAATGATTTGGTATGGGGTTGCCCCCATGGCTTGCGCCGCTTCGACCAGACCACTTGGAATTTCTAATAATGCACCTTCAACCAAACGGGCAATAAAAGGGATCGCGCCTACCGTTAAGGGGACAATGGCGGCAGCAGTGCCAATGGAACTGCCCACTAATAGGCGTGTTAGTGGAATGATGGCAACCAATAAAATGATAAAAGGAATGGAGCGCCCGATATTAACAATTGCACTCAGTATTCGATTTACTATTGGATTTTCCAGTAATCCTCCCGTTTTGCTTAAGTGCAAAACAACGCCAACGGGAATTCCGATAATAAATCCCATCAATCCAGAGCCGAACACCATGATTAGGGTTTCTCCTAAGGATTCAATTAAGAGGCTGATTAAGCGTTGATTGTTTTCCCACCACGAATTAAGCGACATAACCCAGTACCTCGACGTTGACTTTATGATCTTTCAAATAGTTCAGAGCGTCGTTGGTGGCATCTTCATTACCAAAAAATTCCGCTAGCATTAAACCGAATTTCACGCCACCAACGTAGTTCATGTCAGCATTTAAAATGCTTATGTCGAGATTAAATTGACGAGTGACTTGGCTTATTAAGGGAGCGTCAACGGATTCCCCAGTAAACTCTAAACGTACCAAAGGATAACTGTTGGGTGTCGGAGTTTGGGATAAACGGGCTTGATAATCTTCCGGAATGGATAAGTTTAATGTTGAGTGAATGAACTTTTGAGCGAGTTTTGTTTTTGGTTGAGAAAATAAGGTGCCAACATCGCCTTGTTCAATTAATTCGCCATCATGAATAATCGCAATATCATGACAAAGGTGTTTAACCACATCCATTTCATGAGTGATCAATAAAATGGTTAAATTGAGTTTTTGATTGATGGTCTTGAGTAACGCTAAGATGGATTGAGTCGTCGCGGGATCCAAAGCGCTGGTGGCTTCGTCACACAATAATACATCGGGATCAGAGGCAAGCGCACGGGCAATGGCGACACGTTGCTTCTGACCACCACTGAGATTAGCTGGATAACTGTCGTGTTTATCACTGAGTCCAACTAAGTTCAGTAATTCGGTGACTTTTTCTTTGATGGCTAATTTGGAGTGTTTTGCTAATTCTAAAGGAAGGGCAATATTTTCAAATACTGTGCGTGATGATAATAAATTAAAGTGTTGAAAGATCATGCCCATCTTTTGGCGGACTCGAATGAGATCAGAATTAGAAAGAGCCGTTAACTCTTGACCGTTGAGAAAGATTTGCCCAGAAGTGGGACGTTCTAATAAGTTCACACAACGAATCAGTGTGCTTTTTCCTGCGCCAGAACCGCCAATAACACCGACAATTCGCCCTTTAGGAATGTGTAAGTTGATGTTATTAAGCGCGGTAAAGCTTTGTCCTTTATGGTGAAAGGTTTTGGTGAGTTGGCGAATTTCTATCATAGTACGTCCTGTATCTAGAGAAATATGTTTGTTTTTTATTGTTATTTTGTTGTGTTTTGGTTTATTTAGCTGCTTTTTTAACATTAAGCTATCTAGACGTCTATATTAATTTTGATTTCGTTTTAAAAAGTCTGCCTTTTCAGTTAACTTACTGAATTTATATCATCTGTCTGAATAAGTTAGGCTGAACTTGGATATTATCTACCAGTAAGTGCATAATATGAGATTATATTTGTATGACGATATTATTCATGGATGAATCATTAAGATTAAATGTAATCGATTTACAGTGAAGGCTTGTACCATGTTTAAATCCGATTTTTTGTATTTTTATCCAGGTCCTGTCAGTGTTCGAGATGAAAACCAAAGAATTATTTATGTTAATCAACAGTTTTCGAAATGGATTAATCAATATACCGATCAAGATCCAGTTGGTTTGACAAATCCGGAACTGGCTAAGTTTGTGCCAGACTTTTTAGCGAACTTATTAATAGAGTCTCATGAGGAAAACGTCAGTGATGTAATTCATGAAACGCCCTTGATGCAGTTAGTTGAAGTGTTTGATGCTGTGAAATCAGAAGTCTTTAACTTAGTTAAATATCGGGTACAAAAAGAAAATGGGGTGTACTTATACACGGTTGGTACTTGTGTGACTGAGCTGTGTGAACAAGTGCGTTCTTCCTATCAGGCTTCAATTACCGATGCATTAAGTGGCTTATTTAATCGTACTTATCTTGCTGAATTGCCAGAAGATTGGGATTCATTGTATGTGTTGATTGATTTTGACAATTTCAAACAAGTGAATGACGGTTATGGTCATGCCGCGGGGGATGCGGTGATTCGAGAATTTTCTCGGGCTTTAAAGCGTTTTTTTCCAGATGACAATTTGATTCGATTGGGGGGGGATGAGTTTTTAATCATTACGGATCAACCCATCGAAGACATCGATCATCGGTTGTTTTCGCTTTATCGTCATATCAAAATACTCTTTTTTAAATACAGCTTTCTGTCTTTTTCATTTGGTTATCATCGTTTTACTGGATCAAAAGACTCGACGCTGGAATTGATTGATCGATTAATGTATGAGAATAAAAGGCAAAATAAAAAAGACGCAAAAGAGCGGATATTAACGACATTTTGATGAATGAGTGAATCCAAACAAGAGGCGTGCGATAATCCGCTGCATCTTTTGTTATGAGTCAGAGGGATTTCCTTTGAGTAAACCAGCTGTTTTTTTAGATCGTGATGGCGTGATTAATGTCGATCATGGTTATGTACATACTGTTGATGATTTTCATTATATTGATGGTGTGTTTGAGGCTACAAAAAAATTAAAAGCCATGGGCTATTTATTGGTTTTGGTTACCAACCAATCGGGTATTGCTCGTGGTAAGTTTACTGAAGACGAATTTCTAACATTAACAGAGTGGATGGATTGGAACTTTGTTGATAATGATGTGGAATTTGATGGTGTGTATTATTGCCCACACCATGCCACTGAGGGTCAAGGTGAATACTGTCAGGAATGCGATTGTCGCAAGCCTAAGCCAGGCATGTTCTTTGATGCGAGTCATTTTCTAGATATTGATATGGAAAACTCCATCATGATTGGTGATAAAGCCGCGGATCTGAGTGCAGCAAAAGCCGCAGGTGTTGGAACCAATGTTTTGGTTCGTAGTGGTAAAGCGATCACCTCAGAAGGTGAAGCGTTAGCAGATGCTATTTTTGACAGTATTGCTGACGTTCCTGCGTGGTTAGCCGATCGTTAATATAAGTCTTATTACGTTTTTATTGAAAAGGTCGCATTTTGCGGCTTTTTTTTTGTTTTTTACGTGCAAAAAAAAGGGAACTCCCTAATCCTAGTTAAATTGAACTAGATTTAAAGTCATCAAGCTTGCAGTCATGAAATGCAAGATCAGACAAGGAGTTGTCATTGATGTTGTCTTATTTTTTACGAAGGATTGCCCTTGTCGTTCCCACATTCTTAGGGATCACTCTGCTGATTTTTTCGATCACTCGTCTGGTTCCCGGAGGACCTGTTGAGCGTTTATTAACGTCAATGCAATTACAAGGCGACCAAGCGGTTTCCATGAACGTGAATCAAAGTGGTCATGCATTATCTGACGATCAATTAGCGGAGTTGAATGCATTTTATGGGTTGGATAAGCCCGTTTTAGAAGCGTATTGGATTTGGCTTGGGAAGTTGGTGCAGTTTGATTTTGGTGAATCAACGCGTTATTACGAACCCGTTACCGACATGATTGCGGAACGATTACCTGTTTCTGCTTTTTATGGTTTGATGACATTCTTCATCAGTTATTTGATTTCCATTCCTTTGGGTTATTGGAAGGCGCTGCGTCATAGCAGTGGTTTTGACTCTCTTTCTTCCATTGTCATATTTATTGGCTACGCACTGCCGGGATATGTGGTCGGTATTTTATTGATTACCTTATTCAGTTACCACTTAGAGTGGTTTCCGATGGGGGGCTTTGTCAGCGATGATTTTGATGATTTCACGACAACGGGTGAGAGAGTGGAAGATGTGCTGTGGCATGCCGCTTTACCATTAATTTGTTATTTGATTGGCGATTTTGCCACGATGACGATGACCATGAAAAATAATTTAATGGAAAACTTATCGGCGGATTACGTGAGAACGGCCATTGCAAAAGGATTGCCATTTCGTATTGCTGTTCGTCGTCATGCGCTCCGCAATAGTCTTATTCCCCTCGCAAGCCATTTTGGTAATGCCTTATTATTTTTCATGACAGGTTCGTTTTTGATCGAGGTGATTTTTAATATTGATGGCTTAGGGTTATTAGGTTACGAAGCCATTATGGAGCGTGATTATCCTGTCGTTATGGGTATTGTGGCGATTAATGCCATGCTCTTATTAGTCGGCAATATTATTTCTGACATGTGTGTTGCAGTCGTCGATCCTCGAGTGAAGTTTGGAGCACAACTATGATCACATGGACGCCGTTGACCCAGAAAAAATGGACGCGATTTGAACGAATTCGTCGAGGCTATTGGTCGGCCGTTATTTTGTCTATTTTCTTATTACTGTCTTGTTTTGCTGATGTTTTAATTAATAGTAAAGCACTCGTCGTACGGTATGACGGAGCATATTTCTTTCCTGTGGTGAGTGATGTGCGATCTGGAACCTTTTTTGGTTTGGATTACAGTAAGGAAACGGATTATCGAGAATTATCGCAGCATTTTTTAGCGCAAAAGGCGGGTAACTTTGTCGTAATGCCGTTAATTCCATGGAACGCTTACGAACAGGATTTCAGTCAAGGTTACCCACCGACGGCACCTAACTGGGAACAGAAGCATTTATTAGGAACTGACACGATAGGACGAGATATTCTGGCTCGACTGGTGTTTGGTTTTCGAATTGCGATGGGGTTTGCGTTAATGACCATGGTGATTGCTTACGCCATTGGTATTGCTGTTGGATGTGCGATGGGCTATTGGGGAGGGAAATTTGATTTGATTGCACAACGGGTGATTGAAGTGTGGTCAATGGTGCCTTTCTTGTATGTGATCATGATTTTAGTCTCGATTACTCAGCCAACCTTTACCTTGTTTGTGGCGATTAATGTGTTGTTTGGTTGGGTTGGGATGACGTGGTACATGAGAACGATGACTTACAAAGAAAGTGCCCGTGAATATGTCATGGCGGCAAGAGCATTAGGTGCATCGTCATGGCGGATCATACGCCATCATATTTTGCCTAATACCTTAGTAATGGTCATGACGTTAGCGCCTTTTACCATTGCTGGAAATATTACGGCGTTAACCGCTTTGGATTATTTAGGACTTGGATTGATGCCGCCAACGCCGAGTTGGGGGGATTTGTTGCAGCAAGGGAAATCCAATTTGGATGCGCCGTGGATTGTTGGCTCGGTGATTGGTGCGATGGTATTAGTGTTGGTGATGGTGACTTTTATTGGTGAAGCGTTGCGCGAGGCATTCGATCCCAAACAACATACTCGTTATATTTAAATAATAAACACAAGGATGTGTGCATGAAAAAATGGTTAATGGCGTTGGCACTTTGGGGCTCGCCTGTCATGGCAAGCGCGTTACCGTCGGATTTAGACTGGATCTCCAATTTTGATCAGCCTTTGTTTGCGTCTTCTGAGGCGAAATTTGGCGGTACCTTTCGTACCTATATTCAAAGTTTTCCGCAAACCTTTCGTATTGTGGGTCCTGACTCTAATGGCTCTTTTCGTGGTTGGTTACTGGACAGTCGTCCCGCCTCGGTGACGCGTCATCCTATGACGAAAGCGTGGATCCCTGACATTGCCGAGTCGTGGGCTTATGGTAACGATAATAAAACGGTTTATTTTCGAATTAACCCGAAAGCAGCGTGGTCTGACGGTAAACCGATTACTTCACACGATTTCCGTTTTGTTTTGACCTTAATGCGCTCAAAAGACATTGTCGCCCCTTGGTATAATCAATTTTATACGGAGCAAATTGCTGATGTGGTGGTGTTTGACGATCATACGTTTGCCGTGGTGTCAGCAAAAGCGCGTAATCCAGAAGAGTTGATGATTTACGCTAATTTACAGCCACGCCCTGCGCATTTTTATCAGCCGACGGTTGATAAAAATGAAGATGGTGTCGACGATAATTTTATCCGCCGTTATAACTTCAAAGCTGAGCCATCTGCGGGTGCTTATTTTATTGAAAAAGTAAAAAAGGGAAAATACATTACGTTTAAGCACATTGGGCAAGATTGGTGGGGCTACAGTAATCGGTATTATAAGCACCGTTTTAATGTTGAAAAAATTCGTGTGAAAGTGATTCGAGATAATGATATTGCTCAAAAGCATTTTGAAAAAGGGAATATTGACAGTTTTTCTTTAGCTATGCCGTCATTATGGCATGAGAAATCCAATGGTAAACCGTATCAAAAGGGCTATATTCATAAATTTTGGGGTTATAACCAAACACCGCAAGGAGCGGGAGGGATTTGGATTAATACAGCTCAGCCTTTGTTAGAAGAGCTTAATATCCGTAAAGGGTTAGCGTATGCCATCGATTTTGATGGTTTGATAGATAAAGTGTTACGTAATGATTTTATTCGCAAACCAAATGGGTTAGGAGTGGGTCACGGTGATTATACAAATACAGCCTTAACTTCTCCGATGTTTGATCCGGCGTTAGCGAGTGATTATTTTTCTAAAGCGGGATTTAATGCTATTGGTTCGGATGGCATTCGTAAAAATGCCCAAGGTCAGCGTTTAACCTTTGCTGTTACTTATGGTTATCCTCAGCACACACCGCGTGTCGCGTATTTAAAAGAACAAGCCAAAGAAGCGGGGTTAGAGTTAACCTTGAATTTGATCGATGGTTCTTCCATGTTCAAATACGTATTAGAGAAAAAACATCAACTCTCTTTCCATAATATGGGCACATCGGAAATTCCCAGTTACTGGGAGTACTATCATTCGGTCAATGCGAATAAGCCTCAAACCAATAATTTTACCAATTTCAGTGATCCTAAATTGGATGAACTGATTGGGAATTACCGTTCAGAGTTTAATTTAAAGAAAAAGAAAGCGTTGTCTCGCCAGATTCAACAAGTGGTCAGTGATGCTTATGTTGTCATTCCTGGTTATATGGTGCCTTACACTCGAGAAGGTTATTGGCGGTGGTTAAAATACCCAGCATCTCCCATGACAAAATTAACAGGCGCGTTATTTTCGACAGGTAGTCCTGCGGATTATGGGACGTATTGGATAGATCCGGATTCTAAAAAAGAGACGTTATCTGCGATCAAAAAGGGTCGAGCCTTTTCACCGTTAACGGTGATTGATGACACTTATAAGCAGAAGGAGTAGTACTCATGGATGAGGTGATTTTACAGGTTGATCGCTTAAAAACGGAATTTAAAACCGAAGACAATACGGTGATGGTGTTGGATGGCGTGACTTTTCAAGTCAAAGCAGGAGAAACACTTGGGATTGTCGGAGAATCGGGGTGTGGAAAAAGTGTTACCGCGTTATCCATTATGGGATTATTGCCTCATCCACAAGCGGAAGTTATTTCTGGTTCCATTGTGTATCGCGGCGAAGATTTAGTTGCAATGTCTCCTCTATCTCGTTACGCGTTACGTGGTAATCGAATCTCGATGATTTTTCAGGATCCGATGACATCACTCAATCCCGTTCATACCATCGGACAGCAAATCAGAGAAGTCTTGGAGTTACATCAAAAGACGTTGTCGCGTCAGGAACAAACACAAGCCATTCTTGATATGTTGGATAAAGTGGGGATTCCTTCGGCAGAACAAATCATTCAATCTTATCCGCATCAATTATCGGGTGGCATGCGTCAAAGGGTGATGATTGCGATGGCATTAGCTTGTCGTCCTGATGTATTGATTTGTGATGAACCAACAACCGCATTGGATGTAACGGTTCAAGCTCAGATTTTGTCTTTAATGAAAGAGCTTCAACAAGAAACGGGCATGGCGATCATCTTTATTACTCATGATTTAGGGGTGATAGCAGAAATGTGTGATGAGGTTGTGGTCATGTATGCAGGAAGAACGGTGGAATGTGCCGATGTGATGTGTTTGTTTGATCATGCTATTCATCCCTATACACAAGGATTATTACGAGCTATGTCCTCGTTTCAGTTAGGCGCAAAGCAGCGCCTTGAAACAATAGAAGGGACTGTGCCTAGTTTATCCGACATGCCTGAAGGTTGTCGTTTCCATCCTCGATGTCCTCATAAAACCGAAAAGTGTGAAGTGGAGCTGCCTAAAAATACGTGGATTAAAGAAACACACTTGGTGCAGTGCCATCATTGGAAGCGAGGTTATTGTCTATGACAGAATTACTTCGAGTTCAGAACTTGTCTTATCACTTTTATCGTGGTGGTGGGTTATTTCGTAAAGGTGTCCCTATTCATGCGGTTAATAACATTAGCTTCTCTTTAGAAGAAGGGGAAACGTTAGGTTTAGTTGGTGAGTCTGGATGTGGAAAGAGCACATTAGGTCGTGTGTTACTTAAATTACTCGAACCTGAGTCAGGTGAAATTTACTTGGAAGGGAAACCGATACATCACTTATCGAGACGAGCGATGCGCCCATTACGACAAGTGATGCAAATTGTTTTTCAAGATCCCAGTGAGTCTTTGAATGCTCGCCATACTATTGGCATGATCATCGAAGAGCCTTTTCTGATTCATGATATGGGTACAGCCCAAGAGCGACAAGAATGGGTAATTGAACTTTTAGATAAAGTTGGTTTGTCTTCGACGATGAAAGATCGTTATCCCCATGAGTTATCGGGGGGGCAACGTCAGCGAGTTGGCATTGCACGAGCCATTGCATTAAAACCAAAATTATTAGTCTGTGATGAATCCGTTTCAGCCTTAGATGTTTCAGTACAAGCGCAAATTCTGAATTTGCTTTTAGACCTGCAAAAAGAGATGAATCTTGCCATTATTTTCATTTCTCATGATTTGTCTGTGGTTAGACATATTTCAGATCGAGTTGCAGTAATGTATCTCGGTGAGTGGGTCGAGGTTGGTTCAGTGCAGCAGATTTATCATCAATCGAATCATCCTTATACACAAGCCTTATTAGCATCAATCCCAATTACTCATCCTAAATATAGAGTTCTTCTAGATCGCGCCCCCTTAAGTGGTGACTTACCATCATTAAGTAAGCCTCCCAGTGGCTGTACTTTTCATCCTCGTTGTCCTTATGCAACTAAGAAGTGTCAGCTTGAGAAGCCGACTGAGAAACTGGGTGTACGTTGCCATTATCCATTATCTGATTTTTGCAATGAAATCGATCGAAAAATAAGCTAAAATTAAATTTATGGTTTAATTTCAATCTAACGGTCTGTTTTTGTTTTTTTTTGTTAAAAAAGAGCTTGTCAGAGAGCTCGAACTCTCTATAATGCGACCTCACTGACACGGAGCACAGCGGTAACGCGGTG
>CAMQZF010000097.1 GCA_947039525.1 uncultured Photobacterium sp.
TATTTAACAAAATCACTGAATATAGTTTATATCATATTCAGTGATTGTATTTTTCCAAATTTATTTATGTGCGCAAATCACGCTTCCAACATTAATCTGTCATAGTATTTAAAAGTCTGTTAGCAATTCTATAATTTCCCGCCATTTAGTCATGACAAAGTGGTGATAAAATAACGACAGAGATGGTTACATATTACCTAATATAGTTAAATAAGGTTTTTAAATTCTAGTAATACCAAGAAAATAACGGTATGATCAGCCCAGTTTGGGGAGTAGTCATCATTTATTCGTTTGTCGTCATCTCGAAGTTCTCACTTCCGGCAGCGAAAAGTGGATTTGTTTCAGTTTTTACTAACTTAGTAAACACCACTTTGACGAGACCAACGCCATTATCTTTACGCCTACAATAAATAAGGCGTAGGCTGTTTAATGCGCGGACGGTTTTCCTCATGAGCGAACTTAACTCATTATGACCGTCCGTGCCGATTCGGAAGGAAATCCCAATGAGTGTCTTTAGTTACGAAGGGTTCGCAATCCTCATAGTCTGCATGTTTGCCATCGATCTTTTTCAAACTCGTGGTGGTGTCATTAGCATAAAAAAAGCCGCCATATGGAGTGTTTTTTGGGTGTTACTCGCAGCTCTATTTGCTGTATTCCTTTATTTTGAATGGGGAAATATGGCACCAGAGAGCACGTACAGCAACGGCAAAGCAGCAACGGCATTCATTACAGGTTTTCTTTTAGAAAAATCACTCAGTGTTGATAACCTGTTTGTATTTGCGCTTATCTTTACCCAATTTTCAGTTCCTAAGCATTTGCGTCCTCGCATATTAATGCTAGGGGTTATTGGCGCTTTATTCTTCCGCGGTATTCTTATTGGTGTGGGCGCACACTTATTAGAGCAATACCATTGGATCCTTTATATCTTTGCCGCTTTCTTACTTTATACCGGTTACAAACTATGGCGTGGTGAGAATGAAGAACCTGAAGACTTTTCTGATTCCTTTATTGTAAAAACAATCAAAAAAGTCGTTCGAGTATCAGAAGACTATCACGACCATAAAATGCTCGTAAAAGACAATAAAGGATGGCTAGCAACCCCACTATTAATTGTGGCTGTCGTTATTTCATTAACCGACGTGATGTTTGCTCTTGATTCTATTCCAGCCATCTTTGCTGTGACACGTGAAGGATTTATCGTGTTCAGCGCGAACGTTTTCGCTTTATTAGGTCTACGATCATTATATTTCGTTCTAGAAGGTATGCTAAACCGTTTCTGTTATTTACAAACAGCATTGGCGTTCATTTTAAGTTTCATCGGCATCAAAATGCTGCTTGTTAGCAGTCCATACGCGATTCCGACAACTATATCACTGCTGGTTATTGCTCTAACGATCACAATTGCAATTGTCGCTTCATTATGGAAAACCCGTAATGATCCAGCTAGTTAAAATAAAAAAAGAAAATAAAAAACCAGCCATTATGGCTGGTTTTTTTTATCGCAATAAAATCGCTTTAGCTTGATACATTTAATAATGCTTCATGAATACGTGTATTTGTACGATAGTTTGGAATTGAAATGAACTGATTTTCAATAGGTTTACGAGGATTATCATAACCATAAATATCAGGACGAATTTCTAATTGCCCTTTCGCATTAACCCAAGAGGTTAAGTAAACCACGTTTACATTCACTTGCTCAGACAAGCCAATAGATTTGTGCTTATTACTGTTAATCATGTCATCCAATGGTGGGAATGTCATGTTTGTTTGGTAACCCAAAATCAGCTTTGCTAATGCACGAGGCTTATCCACACGCATACAGCCTGAACTGAAATCACGGCGATGTGCTTTAAATAACGGGTATTCTGATTGAGCTTCATCGTGCAAGTAAACCGAGAACGAATCAGGCATTAAGAATGCAACACGACCCAAGGCATTTTCTGGTCCAGGAGTTTGTGAAAACTCATGTGGGAAGGTTTTTGGATTTACCTTTGCCCAATCAATAGAATCTGCAGGAATAAGAGTACGATTACCCCAGCTGGTATAAATTTGAATACGATTATTTTTTAAGAAATTCGGATTACGCTGCTGAGCTGGAATAATATTCTGAACTTTAATCGTTTCAGGTACGTTCCAGAACGGGTTAATCACCACAGTATTCACATAAGTCAAAAACAAATTGGTCGGACGACGTGGCATACCATCAATGATTTTAGACTCAAAAACAGGTTTTCCCTGCTTGTTATAAAATTCCAGCTTAAAGTTAGGAATATTCACAACAATTTGCGGCTGACCTTTAATCATTGGATTAAAACGTTCACGTTGTAAATTCAATGCCAACACGCGAGCCACATCTGAGTATGGGCGAACCAAATGCCTAACCGTATTGGGACCAATAATACCATCCACAACTAAACCATGATTGGCTTCAAAACTCTTCACGGCCGCATTCATTGCGCCTGTATTCGTGATGGATTTCTCAGCAATGATTGTCGTGTAATCCGCTTGGCTTAAATCACCCAAATCCAATAGCACTTTCGCCACTTTCTTACCATACGGAATTGGTTGACCCAATTGCACTGGATGATAAGGGAAAACAACCATAGATAATGGATTACGAGGCAGACTTAATAAATGATTGACCATACCCAAAGTCGCCGTAAATTGATCTTGTGAATCAGGCAGCAATGCATTGATTTTAGCCACAGTTAATGGGAAATAGGACTGCGCTTGCTTTAATGTTAAAGGCGCTAATTTAACAGGCTTTGAGTTGTACAATGGCTGTGGGGAGGCTTTTAATTGATTAATATAATCAACGTACACTAAAAAAGTATCCGTCAATAATAAATCATAAGCGCGTTGACCTGGAATCACCTTCAACGTCTTTAAATCAGCCAAACGAGCTTTCATACCAGGTAAAGTATGAGAATCTGCGACAGCTTGTAACTGCGGCATAATCGCACTAACAAGCGCGGTATTTTGCCATAATGGCATAAAGTTATTCTGAGCGTAAATCTGGTCTAGTATCCCACTATTACACACTTTCGAACTTGAGCCTGGGCATAATTGTTGACTACTGTTAACCGTAACGCCATCAAGGACATACCAGCCTAAATTGTTATCAGCAACTTTTTCTGCAGCGAAAGCCGAACCACTGGCCAACAAAGTAGAGACAGTAAAAGCAGCCCCTATTAATGTACTTATTTTTTTACGGTTAAATTTCATCTAAAGTCCTTATCTAAAATATCATCGGAAAATGCGATATATTTTAGAATCAAGTCGAACGTGCATAAGTGGCACTTCGAACTTAAAAATATCTAATAAGCATAACTTCGGGTAAATTAACTTAAATTGAGACATTCATCAATAAAATATTGTTCTATAAAAAACCAGAACTCATGAATTAAACAATAAAATATTGAAATACATAAAAACAAGTCAAAAAAAAACAAATAACTTATTTTAAAACAAAAAGTTAAATAAATTAGAAAACGTTATTTATTCATAATGAGTAAAGTCAATTTCCTGTCAAAATAAAAAGCCACCTATTGTAAACCCTATTATTCGCCTCATTAGTGACGATAAAATAAACGATGAATTCAAACTGAATAACAAGTCAATATTTTGACATTCCATCAAAAAAAAAGGCGTGATTGTCAAACAATCACGCCTTTCTCTATACTCAATTAACGGTAATTTTTCATTGAAATAAACTTAATATTAGGCTCTGTTTTATTTGATACATCATAATGATAAATATCAGGACGCATTTGCAAATGCCCTGTTTCATCCAGCCAAGCTGTTAAATAGACAAAATCTACATTTAAACGATGATGTAAAGGGAAGGTATCTTCTTTATCACTGCTTAACATTACATCAAATGTTGGCATCTTTTTAGATGCCTGATATTCAATGATAAAATTAGCTAACTCAGCGGCCTTTTGAACACGAACACAGCCAGAGCTTAAATCACGTTGGTGACGATCAAACAATTGACGCACAGGTGTATCATGCAAAAATATCGAATACCCATTCGGCATTAAAAACTTAACTGTTCCTAGTGAGTTATGCGGCCCTGGACCTTGTTGAAACTCATAGGGAAACGTTGCCGGATCCACTGTTGCCCAGTCAATACTCTCGGCTGGAATCAGAGTTCGATCACGCCAACTCTTTAGCACATGAAAATTATGTTCTTTTAAATACGCAGGATCATGCTGTAACTTAGGCAAAATATCCTTACGCTTAATCGTTTCAGGCACATTCCAGCTTGGATTGACAACCATTGTATTAATTTTTGATGAGAACAAATTCGTTGGCCGACTCGGACGACCCACAATGACTTTAGAGTCAAAAATCACATGGTTATTTTCGAAAATTCGTAACTGATAATCTGGCACATTCACTTGTAAATGCGGTTTAGTTTCATCTAACTTATTCAATCGAGAACGTTGTAAATTAAGTGCAATCACTCGAGCCAATTCACGATAAGATCGCGTCAATACCCGAGCTGTTTGTGGTCCAATAATCCCATCATCATCTAAACCATTACGAGCTTGAAAATGCTTAATCGCGGTATTTATCACGCCACTATTCGTCAAGTTGGTTTCAGATAATAACGCTTGCTCTTCACTCGCGGTTAAATCCCCAAGATCATACAACACTTGCACCAAATCATGCCCAAAAGGGATCGTTTGATTCAAACGAATCACGCTTGAAAAAGCGGTCATAGACAAGGCATGCGGTGGCAATTGTTCTAATAATTGAATCACACGCATTGAATCAAGAAAGTTATTGGTAGGGCGTAATTGAATTAACTTTTGCTCAGTTATCGGAAAGTACGACGCCACATTGACATAAGTTAAAGGCGGCAACATGATCGATTTAGGATTGAATAACAACTGGGGCTGACGGAGAATTTGATGAACAAAGTTCAAATAAATGAGAAAAGTATCTTGAGCAAACAGATCATACTCTTGCGAATTTGGTAATTCCGCTAATGTTTCTAAATGCTTAATTCGTTTATGCATGCCCGGTAACAAATCAGAATCCGCAACTGCTTGCAATTGCTGCAATAATTCTTGACGCATAATAGGATTTTGCCAAACATGAGCATTATCAACATTAATACGGTCTACTCGGCCCAAAATATTAGGATAACAGACCGTATTTTGTGCAAGATCACAAACCACGGGGGCGTCTACTGCCGTTTTAGTAAAAGCGCCATTAATACTAGCTTCACTGGCAAAAGCAGATGAACTTGATAAAAGCAAAGAAACAGTCAGTAATTGACGGAGTAATTTCGGTTTCAACACGTTATTCTTATATCCCATTAAAAAAAACTCTCAAGTCAGATCGAAACAAAAACGCGTTATTTGGCATACTTTGTGTGTTTTTATACCGATTTTATGAATGACTCGAATATTTAGACAAAAAAATGCCTATTTCACAAGTAAATAATCGTATTTATTGGTTATTCATCATTTTTTAAATAATTTAAACTGAATAATATTCTTTTATTTAGGCTAAAAAATCACGATCAAATGGATCTCAATAAACGCAATAAGATGAAACCTGAGTAAATAATTAAGCCGTGTGATGAGCGTAAAAATAATCCCACTCATTCAACAATGTCCCATCTGAAAATCGACAATACCCTTCTTTTGCTCCTTGTTTATTGGTTTTAATCACGGTTGTTCCACCTTTTTGAATACAAAAAATCGACGCTGGATTGACCAAAGAAACCATTACATCAGAAACCACAGTAAGATCTGTATTCAATTTGCTTTTTATCTTTATTTCAGAAGCCGGTTTAACTAATGCCGTTTCTGACATTAAATGAGTCGGCCTGATCATAGGTATCGATTTTGTTTCATGATGAGAAAGCGAAAATGGCATCAAACTGCAACCCGATAAAACCAAACCACACCCCAATACCGCACTTATTTTCCAATTCATAGCCATTATCTTTATTTCGTGTCATAAAAAAAGCACAAAAAAAAGCAGAGAGTAACTCTCTGCTTGACCATTTTATGCAATAAAATTTATTGAAGTCCGTGAAGAAACTCTGCACGTGTCGCTGGATTTCGTTTAAAAATACCACCTAATGCCGTTGTTGTCGTTTCACTCGTCGCATCCATTACACCTCGTGATTTCACACAATAATGCGTTGCTTCAATACGAACAGCCACATCCTCACTGCCTAATAAGGTTTGCAATGCCACCAGCACTTGTTGAGTTAAGCGCTCCTGAACCTGAGGACGCTGAGCAAAAAATCGAACAATACGATTAATCTTGGATAATCCAATGATTTTTTCCCGTGGGATATAAGCAATGCAGGCTTTCCCATCAATCGTTACTAAATGATGTTCACAGGTACTGGTTAAGGTGATGTCTTTCACCCGCACCATTTCATCGCACTTCATTTTATTTTCAATCACCGTAATTTTTGGGAAATTACGATAATCCAAACCGGAAAAAACCTCATCTACATACATTTTGGCAATACGACGAGGGGTTTCAACCAAACTGTCGTCATTAAGATCCAAAGACAAGACATTTAATACTTCACGCATATGGTATTCGATGCGCTCTTTTTTTTCTTCGGCGCCTAACCCATTGCTTACCATAGGCGTTTCGAGTCCTCTGGCTTTCAGCTCTGCTTGTACTTTTAACGCCGATTCACTTAATTCAGTCATTCATTTCCTCCAATTGGCTGACCACCAATTGATGTTTCTCTTCGGATTTTCTGTGCAGAGAATACCCCTAATTTTGAAGAATTACACCCCGTATTTGATAAGGGATTCGTTTGTCTTATGTTTTTTTATCCTGATAATCATCATACAATCAAACTCTCTTATTCCTTATTGATCTGGACGTTATCATGGGCTGCAATAACACAACAAACTTACTATCGGTTGAAGAAGCCATTGCCAATATGCTGAAAACCGTCACACCGGTCTCAAAAATAGACCGCTTACCTTTAACCAAAGCATTAGGATATGTTGTCGCGAAAGACATTATGTCCCCATTGAATGTCCCCTCTTTTGCCAATTCAGCCATGGACGGGTACGCATTACGCTCTGTCGATTTATCACCAAAGACACAAACACTCACCATGATTGGTAAAGCATTTGCGGGTCAACCATTTTCGGATATCGTCGAAGCGGGTCAATGTGTTCGTATCATGACAGGTGCACCTCTTCCAGCAGGTGCTGACTGTGTCATCATGCAAGAAGAAACTCACGCTAATGATGATCAAATCACCTTTGAAAATGATTCAGTCAAGATCAACAATAATATTCGCCCAATTGGCGATGACTTACACCAAGGCGATCTGGTTATTGCTCAAGGTACGCGTTTAAGTGCTCGTGAAATGCCATTATTGGCTTCATTAGGTGTCGCAACAGTCGATGTTTTTATCAAACCAATAGTGGCATTTTTCTCAACGGGTGATGAATTACAAACATTGGGTAATCCATTAGCTGAAGGTCAAATCTATGACAGCAATCGTTATGGTATTTCAGCATTATTAACCAAAATGGGATGCGATGTTTTAGACCTTGGCATTATTCCTGATGACCAAGATTCATTACGTGAGACTTTCCTTAAAGCTGCCGATTCTGCCCACATGGTGATCACATCTGGTGGCGTCAGTGTCGGTGAAGCCGATTACACCAAACAAATTTTAGAAGAAATTGGTCACATTGATTTTTGGAAAATAGCGATGAAACCGGGCAAACCGTTTGCTTTTGGTCGCCTCAATAACGCCTTATTCTGCGGCTTACCCGGTAATCCCGTTTCTGCAATGGTAACCTTCTATCAATTGGTTCAACCTCTGCTGGCTAAATTAAGTGGTCATTCCGCTTACACCTCCCCAATACGAGTACCTGCAACAACCCACTCTGCATTGAAAAAACAACCGGGACGGGTGGATTTCCAACGTGGTATTGCACATCAAGACACTCAAGGTCAATGGCATGTCACCACCACAGGCAATCAAGGATCTGGCGCATTTCGATCAATGCACCTTGCAAACTGTTTCATCATTTTAGAATGTGAACGTGGGCGAGTAGAACAAGACGAAACCGTGACGATTGAATTGTTTAATACTGCTTTTTACTAATGAGCGTAAAGAAGGAGGATGGTATGGAGTTAACCGACGATGAAATACTTCGCTACAACCGACAAATCATCTTAAAACAATTTGATTTTGAAGGACAAGAAGCACTTAAAGCAGCGAAGGTCTTGATCTTAGGTGCTGGAGGGTTGGGCTGTGCGGCCAGTCAATATTTAGTCGCCGCAGGTATCGGAGAACTCACCTTAATTGATGATGATGTTGTGGATGTATCGAATCTTCAGCGCCAAATCTTACA
The DNA here is from genome assembly GCA_947039525.1 of uncultured Photobacterium sp. GTDB lineage: Bacteria > Pseudomonadota > Gammaproteobacteria > Enterobacterales > Vibrionaceae > Photobacterium. Next base: position 8,376 of record CAMQZF010000097.1, read on the forward strand.
TACGGATGAACGTGTTGGTTTAAAAAAAGTCGACTCGGCCAAACAGGCTCTCTCTGCATTAAACCCCTATGTCTCCATTAATACGATTCATCAGCGTTTAACCGACCCTCAATTATTATCGTTAATAGAGCAGCACACGCTGGTATTAGATTGCTGTGATAATGTAGAGACCCGTAATCAACTGAACCGTTTGTGTTACGCAACCAAAACCCCGTTAATTTCAGGGGCGGCGATTCGAATGGAAGGACAAATCAGCGTCTATCAATATCGAGACAATGAACCTTGCTATGAATGTTTAAGCGCGCTATTTGGTCAACAAACATTAAGTTGTGTCGAGGCTGGAATTCTTTCACCTGTCGTCGGCATCGTCGGGGCTGTGCAAGCGGTTGAAGCCATCAAAGTCTTAGCAAATATTGGAGAAACATTAAGCAATCGTTTATTGATGTTAGATGCTTTTACCATGCAATGGCGAGAAATGAAACTGACGAAACACCCACATTGTCTAATATGCGGTGAAAATTAATATAATTTCAGCTGTGTCAGTAAATAAAAAAGGAAGCATCATGCTTCCTTTTTTATAAATGAATTAATTATTGTCGTTTAAACGAATACCTTCACGATCAATAATAATAACGCCTTGCTTATACAAGCTACCGATGGTCTTTTTAAAGGTCGCTTTACTGGTGCGGAACGCTTTAAAAATCTCATCAGGAGACGACTTATCAGACAACGGTAATTTACCGTGATTTTTTTCTAATGATGTTAAGATTTTATCGGCTAAATCATCCACCTTCGCACGTCCTGGCTTTTGCAACGCAAGATTAATTTTACCATCAGGGCGAATCTCTCTAACGTACGCCAACAAACGCTTACCCGGGAACAAAGAGCCAAAGACTTCTGTTTTAAACAACAAGCCCCAATGCTCACCTTCGATAACGGCTTTGTAGCCCAAATCCGACTCTTCTGCGATCAAAATTTTAACTTCTTGACCCACTTTATAATTTGCCGGGGTTTTATCAAGGAAACGATTCAGCTTGGTGGTACCCACAATACGACCAGAGGCTTTGTCTGTATACACACGAATCATCACATCATCGCCTGCAACTAAACGACGACGTTGCTCACTGAATGGCACTAATAAATCTTTTGGTAAACCCCAATCAACAAACGCACCCACATTGGACATTTCAACCACACGCAATAAGGTAAAATCACCCACTTGCGCAAAAGGCTGCTTTGTTGTGGCTACCAATTCATCATTAGAATCAAAATACAAAAACACCTCAAGATCATCGCCTTGCTTTGTGCCTGCTGGTACAGCGTTTTTTGGTAATAAAACATGACCAAAATCTTCGCCAGCGTCCAAAAATGCGCCGAACTCCACCATTTCAAC
>CAMQZF010000098.1 GCA_947039525.1 uncultured Photobacterium sp.
TGGTCAAAACAACGTTCAGGGTACCTGTGATATGGGCATGTTGCCTCATCAATTTCCTGGTTACCAGAGCGTAAAAGACGACGCAGCGCGTGAGAAATTCGAAGCAGCTTGGGGCGTTAAATTGTCATCAGAGCCTGGCTATCGTTTGACTCAGCTTGGTCATAAAGTTGAAGAAGGTGCGTGTAAAGCGTTCTACGTCTTCGGCGAAGATCCGGCACAAACCGAGGCTGATTTAGCCGCATTCCGTAAGACAATGTCTGAAATGGAATTGGTGATCGTTCAAGACATTTTCATGACACAAACGGCAGAAATGGCGGATGTGATTTTCCCTGCGACCAGTTGGGGCGAGCATGAGGGCGTTTACACCAGTGCTGATCGTGGATTCCAACGCTTTAATAAAGCGGTTAACCCACCACCGAATGTAAAAGTGGATTGGGAAATCTTTAGTTTACTGTCAACGGCGATGGGTTACCCAATGTCGTACAATAATACCGAAGAAATTTGGGATGAAATGCGTGCGCTTTGTCCGTTATACGCAGGTGTTACATACGAGAAAATGGATGGCTTGAAGAGCGTTCAATGGCCGTGTCCAACGGAAGATCATCCGGGTACACCAACGTTATTCGAAAACTATGAATTCACCACGCCAAATGGTAAAGGCCAATTCATAGCGGCAGAATGGCGTGCGCCAATGGAATTACCGAATGATGAATACCCAATGGTATTGTCAACGGTTCGTGAAGTCGGCCACTATTCTTGTCGTTCAATGACGGGTAACTGTTCTGCCTTGCAAACGCTGGCAGATGAACCGGGCTACGCACAAATCCATCCAAAAGATGCGCAACGTTTAGGCATTGCCGATAATCAATTGATTTGGGTGTCATCGCGCCGCGGTAAAGTGATTACACGTGCAGCGTGGAATGAGCGCGTGAACGAAGGTGTGATTTACATGACTTACCAATGGTGGATTGGTGCGTGTAACGAACTGACCATCGAGCATGTCGATCCAATCACCAGCACGCCAGAGTTTAAATACTGTGCCGTGAAAGTGGAATTGGTTGAAGACCAAGCGTGGGGCGAAAACTACGTTCAAACTGAATACTCAGATTTGAAAGCTCGTCTACGTAACAAAGTGAAAAATGCCGAAAAAATCGCGTAATTTTTAACTTTGTGTAAATCACCCAGTGCTCACCAAATTTTGGAAGAACACTGGGTGTTTTTTTGTGCGTTATATCCCAATTATGAATTTAATCAGTATACTGTTCTCTCTGATACGCAAACGGTATAAGGTTCATGCCCAACACAGCGACTCACCTGATTCTTGATAACATTTCAGCGCAATGGGATGATGACTTTTTAGAACTTTCTCATTGTTTATTAGCGGCAAAAGACATCCCTTCATTTGTTTGTATCTTAAATCGCTATTCATTCCGATATCTTCCTCTGGACCATATTCATTTGATCTTGCATCCCAACGATGATGCTTTCAGTGAACTTTATGTGATGGATGGAGAAGGGCAATGTGTTGTGACGTCGTTATCGGAAGGGAAAGGATTTCCAAATCATGATGACGGTCAACAAGAAATCATTAATTACAGTAACCATGCCTGTTTTTTTATCGATTTCCCAAATCTCATGCATCAACAAGGCTATTGTGATTTGCAGGCTTATTGTCAATTTCCACTGACTACTGCTTATAAACACATAGGCGGTGTGGAGTACATTAGTGTCAGAGCGGGTGATTTTTCTGATAATGAAATTGCAAAACTAAAGCAATTAACGGCGATCATTGCCATCAGTTTGGAAAATGTTATGGAGCGTTCACAGGCGATTGATAAAGAAAAACAATTGATTAGTGAGCGTGATTGTTGTCAGATTTTGGTTGATGTGACCAATTCGGTGATCAATCAAGGCAATGTCTGTGATTTAACGTACGTATTGTTAAAGCAATTAAGATCGTATTTTTCGTTAAATTCGGTTGCCATATTAGCTTATCAAGCCATGACTGAATATTTAAAAGGCAGTCATGCGACGCTCTGTTTATCTAATGAAATTGATAATCATATGGTCGAATTTTTAGCAACGGATACGTTATCCGAAGCCGTACTACAAACACTGCAGCCTTTAATTTTACATCGTCATGATTTATTACGTTTATCAAAAACACACCTTCATGTGGATCGTTTTTTTAATGATGGCGTGAACTCCGTCTGCCTATTGCCTTTGGTGTTTCGAGATCAAGTGTTTGGGGTGATGGCATTAGGGCATTCTGAACCGGATTTTTTTGAGTACTGTGATTTGCTTTTATTGCAGCAGATTTCAGCTCGTGTGGCGATGGCACTCAACAGTATTCAGGCTCATCAAGAAATGCTGTCATTAGAACAAGAGCAAGAATATGTGCCATTAACTGAACATCGACATTCTCATCAAGTGTTTGATGAAATTATCAGCCAAAGTCGAGTAATGAATGATGTGTTGGAAAAAGTCGCCTTAGTGGCCGATACCGATTGTTCGGTATTGATCATGGGGGAAACGGGCACGGGCAAAGAATTAATCGCAAGAGCCATTCATAATTTGAGCCGTCGTAATCAGCGTAATATGGTGAAAATGAATTGTGCGGCGGTGCCTGCGGGCTTATTTGAAAGCGATCTTTTTGGTCATGAGCGTGGGGCTTTTACGGGGGCAGTAAGTCAACAAATTGGTCGTTTTGAAAAAGCCCACCAAGGCACTTTTTTCTTAGATGAAATCGGTGATATGCCGTTAGAGTTACAACCTAAATTATTACGAGTGTTGCAAGAAAGCGAAATTGAACGCATCGGCAAACATCAAATGATTCCGGTTGATGTGCGTATTATCGCGGCGACGAATGTTGATTTGTTTGAAATGGTGAATCAAAAGCAATTTCGAGCGGATTTGTATTATCGTCTGAATGTGTTTCCTATTCAGGTTCCACCGTTACGTGATCGTCCTGAAGACATTCCTTTATTGGTGAAGCACTTCACGCGTGAATTTGCGAAAAAAATGAACAAAAATATTGTGAATATTCCCGCAGAGACCTTAGAACTGCTGAGTCGTTTGCCTTGGTTTGGCAATATTCGCGAATTGCGTAATGTGATTGAACGGGCGGTGGTATTAACGCGAGGGAGTGTGCTAACGGTAGCGCTTGATGAGTATTCTGATTTTTTAGCAGCGCATCAAGAGTCGCTTCCAATGTCATCATCCTTAGCTTTTTCGTCATCAGAACCACTTTCATCGCAGTTATCGCCGTTGTCATCGACACCCGTGTCAAAAGATGACATGACGAAAGAGAAGATCATTGAAATGTTGCGTTTATGCAATGGCGTCATTGCCGGAGATAAAGGTGCAGCATTACGTTTGGGGTTAAAGCGTACGACTTTGATCTCTCGAATGAAAAAAATGGGCATCGATCATAAACAATACCATCAATAAGAAGTCGATCATGTTAGATGACAATACTATAGAGCTACAACATACAGAACAGATTGTCGCAGTAGATTCAGCGACACCCATTAGCAGTGAGTATGGTGAGTTAGTGAAAACTCGCTCGATCATTGGTTATCGAAATGGTGAGTTTCGGACACAAGATCAAGACGATTTCTTATGTGAAACGCCTGTGGCTATGGTTTACAACGGGATTTCATACGCAGTAATGATGTGCAGTGCCGCTGATTTGGAAGATTTCGCAGTTGGCTTTTCATTAACGGAAGGGATTATTGATCACCATCGAGACATTCATGACATTCAAATTGACGTGGTTGGTCAAGGTGTTGAGATTCGTGTTGAATTGGCCAATCGATGTGTCGCCCGTTTGAAAGCGCAACGTCGGAATATGGCAGGGCGTACAGGCTGTGGTATTTGTGGTACTGAGCAATTAGACATGGTGACACGTCCATTGCCAGCGGTAGCCAGTTCAGTTGCCTTTTCGATCTCGTTAATTGATGGGGCGTTAGCACAATTACAACAACATCAAACGTTGAATCAATTAACTGGAGCTTCTCATGCTGCGGCTTATGTGTCCGCTTCTGGTGAATTATTAGTCGTAAAGGAAGACATTGGACGTCATATCGCCTTGGATAAATTGATTGGTTATGTGCATCGCCATAATCTTTCCGGTGGGGCTGTTTTGGTAACTAGTCGTGCCAGTTTTGAAATGGTGCAAAAAACGGCCAGTGCTGGTATTGAAGTCTTATTAGCCATTTCTGCGGCCAGTGATTTAGCGGTAAGGTTGGCGGATAAATGGAATATTACGTTAGCGGGTTTTTGTCGCTCAGGACGTGCCACCATTTATACCCATGCTGATCGTTTGATGATGAAATAATCAAACGTATTAAGTTTCAATTCACCTCTAATGGGATAGCGTAACAAATTCATACCTCTGTCCCTCATTAATATAACTTCATTAAGAGTGTTGATTACATCATGAAGAAATCCATTTTATGCCGTGGTGTTGTGCTTGGCTGCCTTTTGTATTCAGGCTCAGCGTTAGCGGCAACGAGTCCTTTTTTTACCGTAAGTTTAGGCAGTGGTGGTTTGGGAGCCCCTTATATTAATCCCATTACTTCATCTGGTTTACCCACTAAGAGTTCTTGTGAAAAGTTTTATCATAAATTGTCTTGGGGAGTCAGTGCCGGATTGATGAATAACTTTATGGATGACACCATGAGTTATGGTTTTGAGATCGGGTACATTCATAATGGATCTCAGCATTCGCCTTATGGTCAATACCGCAGTCGTGATATTGATATCATGGGATTGGCTCGATATAACATTGCTGGAAATTGGAATGTATTAGGAAAAGCGGGTTTAACCATGTTAGATCAACACATTTCAGATGGTGTAAATCGTCGTTCACAATGGGGTATTCGACCTAAAGTCGCCATTGGTGTGGGTTATAATATTCAAACAAATATGCAGGTAGCATTGACGTACAGTCATATTTATACCGGACACAGTGGTTTTAATTGGCATAAAAATAATTTGGTGTCAGTAAATAATATGGTTTTGAGTTTATCTTATTCATTTTAATGGGGTATATGGTAAAAGAGTTTTGGATGCTTTGTGTGGGTGTTTGTAAAAGACATGAAGTATTATAGAAGGGGCAATAATGCCTAGATATATTATTTTCTAGGCGTTATTAAGTTTTTTGCAGGTTATTTAGGAGTTACAGCCGTTTTGCGTTAAATCTTCTAGCTCGCGTAATCGTTCTGATTCGATGTATTTTCCTTCTTTTAAAAAAGAGTTTTTTGGGTGATAGACACCGTCTTGACCAAGAAAGGATCCTAATAGGTGATATTTCTCATCACTACCAAGAAACGATCCAACAATATGATATTTTCCGTCTGAGCCTAAAAATGAACGTAAAGGGTGATATTTACCATCTAGACCTAAAAAAGCATCTTTAGGATGATATTTACCATCATTACCAATGAAATCACCATTTTTATGATATTTTCCATCAACGCCAATAAACATTAATGAACCATATGCATTGTCATCAGAAAACATAGTTTACTCCAAATTGTTAAAGAACTTATCGTTATTATTAATAATAATAATTAATGCCGTCAAATATTCGACTATCTAGCTAGTTTATAAATAAAACAGTAAAAAAACAATCGATTTCTTGTTTAAAAATTAAATAAGTAATCGTCAATTATATTTAACTATGCATTTTATTTAATATTTGCCTGCATAAAACCCTACTTTGACTAAGATCACAAAATTAGTATTAAAAAAGAGTTTATTTTTTAAAAAATAATTGATTTTAATGTTTTTTTATTTATCAATTAATAGTGATTAATTGTTATTTCAATATGTTAATGAGTTATTTTTTTTTAATCATTTAACTATTTAATTTTATCATTAATTTTTCTTAATGGAGAATGAATATGAGAATAAAAAAGAAAGTTTAATTATTTTTAATAATGATATGTTGTTTTCCTCAATATTAGGAGGTCTGCATGGAAACCGTTTCTAAAAAATCGTTTATTGCCTCATTAAGTCTATTTCAAAAAATATTTTTAATTGTTTTCTTACTGGCGTCCATTTTATCTTTTTTAAGTCCTATATTTATGGGCTCTCATGTTAGTGATTTATTTACCGTATTGAGTTTAGTCGGTTTAGTGTGCTCGGTTAGTGGTGTGTTGACCTCGATTTATCAAGCTCGAGGTGAAGTCATTGTTTATGTGTTCTTGTTTACCAATACACTGACGTACGCATGGCTAGCATGGAAAGGGGATTTATACGGTCAGGTTTTCCAAAATATTGTTCTATTATTGCCAATTCAAGTGTTTGGTTTGTACTCTTGGCGTAAAAGTCGTTCAAAATCAGATGATAATCAGATTGATATAAAAACATTCACTGGGATGCAATGGGTATTATGTGTTATTGCTTCTTTAGTCGCTTGGTATTTATACATCGATTTTATTGAATATTTGCCTCATTTAGTCAAAGCATTATTTAATAAAACCATTACTCCTGATCCAACGCCAGTATTAGATGCATTAACAACGGTATTAACGGTAATGGCAATGTTCTTAACGGCCAATCGATTTATTGAACAATGGTGGTTTTGGATTTTCTGTAATGTTGGAGCGGTCTTATTTATTGAGCAATTAATGCATGTTAAGCATTTTACGCCGTCTGTTTTAGTTGGAGACTTATCTGGTTTATTTAATTGGTTGCAATATGGGGTAGGTGCAATTTATGGTTTCTATCTATGGAAAAAGATGCATAAAGAGAAAAATAAAATTAATTTAACTTACTAAATAAAAATAAATTGGTTTGTTATTAAAAATAAGTATCATTCATGATACTTATTTTTATTTAATAGTGGATTAATAACAGTGATCAGTTATTGGTTGTTGATTGTGCTGGCAACGTTGTTTCAGATGCACTTGTTTGAGTATTTGTTGTTGTTTGAGTCTGCTGAGTTTTTGGTGTAATTGGCGTAAGTGGGTGCCCCATTTTCTTTTTAATCGCTAAACTTGCGATACCAATTAGAAATAAAATAAAAATACCAGCAAATAAAAATCGAGTAAATTTGTTAAAACCGTTCATGGTGTACCTTGTGCTGCAAAAATGAATACTTTCTTATCACATGATACCTTAACTGACTTAAAAGTGTGATGCTTTCTCTTTTCTTCCTTTTTCTTATTAAACAGTCATAACCCTCTTATTTATTAAGCATTCCTATTTTTACGATGAATCCTGTTCTTGTGTTGAAGGATCTTATTGATCTTTATCCTATTTATTTTTGATATTAAAAATAAGACATTCTCATTTATGTAACGTTCTGGTGTGAAATATGCATAAGTATAATTAGAGTATGAGGTTTATGATTAAGGATGAAAAGTCACATATAAGAAATCAAACCTATTGAATCAATTGACTTTTTTTCTTTGTGAATTATTCTGTCTATTTCTCTTTTGTTTCTTAATTGGTATGATTGACTTTCAAAGTCAGATCGTCATACACTTGAGTGAAAACGTTTAGTTGTCATAGACGCTAATTTTAAAAGGCTTCCTTTTTTTGGGACGCAATCTGTTTCTCAAGTTGCCATATATTCCTTACCTGATTTGAGTGACTATCTGATTTCTCTGCCTGAGAATTAACCCTTACCCAATATTGTGGATATTTTTGCTGATGGGCGTCCGGGAACCATTTTATTGGGCATGGATGTCATTACATTAGAGACAGCTAAACAGCATAGTTCAATATTTGAGATGTTGGGAAAAAGACTCGGCCCTTAAGTACAACTTAACTTTTTAGGGTGTGATATTGCTCAGAGTAAGGAAGGACAAGCTTTAATTCGGTTGTTATCTAAGTGGGTGGTTAGGTTTGAACATAGCAGCGTAGTCGATATGACAGGTTATGCGCCATTGGGTGGTGATTGGGATTTGGAATTTCATTTGACGCAAAATCGCTCTTATACTGTCACTCTGCCTTCTTTTTTTAGAAAATAAACGGCATACCTTTACAGATTGAGCATTTGAGTGATGGTGGTAATGCTATTTATAAAAAGGGCGGCGATCAGTATTATTAAACGGATAATGAAAATGATTTAAGTTGTGGTAATACACATTCTTATATGGTTGTTACAGATGTTGTTGGAAGTGCTTTCAACCAATAATGGTATTGGGATGCAGTGAAATTTAAGTATTGTCAATAATGCCTCGAATTATAGTGTTCGCTTGTTGTTTAGTACTGTTGATGAAGCGATTCAGGAAGTCGAAGATTCCATTGATGGCGATATGGGGGATACATCCCTGATGGCATTGATTTGCAAGAAGGGAGGGGAACCTATCCTACATTAACAGCGAACTCTGGTTCTGGTGCAAAACACCAAATATGTGTTTGGGTACGACGAATCTTGCCAATTGTAGTTCACATATTGATGCTGACGGGCAACCGGCTCTAGCCGCCGATGCCGATAACTTTGCTGATGGTGTGAGCATTAACCCGAATGAAAGCATCATTAAGTCCGTCCCCATTTCTATTTTTCAAACCAATATATTTGTTAATGGTACAGAAGGCACTATTAATAACTAAATCCATGTGACGGCTTCCGAAAATGGTCTTGTCAGTGTGTGGTTGGATCTTAATCAATATGGTGATTGGGAAGATACGGTGGCAGGGCAATCGGAGCGGAGCAAGTTGTAACGGCATCGTGAATATGTCTCTGCCAGTTGATTGAACAGTTCATGGACAAATCTATTTGTGAGTACGTTATCTGGTACGGCTGTTGATATTGAAAATCCAACGGGTTTAGCCAATGGTGGTTTTGAATACTATGTGGTAAGCGCTATTTTCCCCGAAGATCAAGTGCCGGGGTGGTCAACGAAACTGAATGATACTTCAGCCTCAGGGGGTGCAACTGGCAACAGCATTGAACGTCACATCGCTTCCACTTACGGACCGGATGGTTGGCATACTGCCTTAGATATCTGGTATGTTGTGCCAAGATATGATTACCGAACTGGGCAGCGAAATTCATTGATAATTTTATTATGCCCCTCATTCAGGTCAGGGTCTCAACAGCTACAATTTTCATTAGGTTCACCCAATGGCTGCTTAGTCGAGCAAGTGAATACTGTTGAAACTGGAAGTTGGGTTGAGTTTACCAATACCTATACGGTACCAGCAGGACAATATGTGACTCGATTTGGTTATAAAGCACTGTACCCGCCAGTGGTGCGGTTGGTCATATCATTAATGGCGTTAATTTTGGCTGTTTGCCTATGGCATAGGATTACGGAGATGCGCCTAAAAGCATACTGATATAAAGGTATCTTACTGTGTATAAGAGGCTCTGTTCCATTTGAGTATAGTAAGAAATACCAACACTCAAATGGAACAGAGCCGTATAAGATCATATCCAAAGCTATAGTGAAAACACTCTAGGCTGTGTTCCTTAATTATATTTTCGCTATAATTATATGATTAAATAAAGAAGTGATGTCTATTTGTCTCGATATGATTTTCCCGATAATGCTTGGAATGTGATTTTTCCTATATTGCCAAAACCTCGTCATTCTGGCCGCCCAGGTCGTCCTTATCTTGATCATCGAA
>CAMQZF010000099.1 GCA_947039525.1 uncultured Photobacterium sp.
TCCATTCACTCACGTTTTAACTAAACCTCATCCTATAAAAAGAACATAAAAATCGGTGTTATTCATTCTCATTAGAGATTACATTACAATCTAACAAAGACAAACATTAACGATATCGACTAAAGTAATGCATTAACAGCAATCCTATTTTAGTGATCAATAATTGATATTGCTCGAATAATACGTAGCATTATTATTCGAACATACACACTCAATACACCGTTTTCTCATTGAGTTTACATTTACTCATCTTTTGCGAGATTATAAATGCAATCCTCATAACGTCCCTTTTAATACTTGTGGTAAACCCGCAGTTACAAAAATAACTCGATCCGCTATTTTTGCAATATCTTGATGTAACCACCCACTTTCATCAACAAATTGACGAGAGACCTCCCCCATAGGAACAATCCCTTGACCAACTTCATTACTGACTAAAACAATAGGACCTTTCACCTTTTGTAATGCCAATAAAAAATCCGACTTTCGATCAGCCCAAGAGCACTCAGACCTCTCTTGAAATAAGCAATTGTTTAACCATAATGTTAAGCAATCAACAAGAATACATTCTGTAGATTGACGAGCATGACGAATAGCCAAAGCTAAATCAAATGGTGCCTCCTCTAATGCCCATGATTGGCAACGCTCACTTTGGTGCCGTTCAATCCGTTCTTTCATTTCCAGATCACTGACCATCGCCGTTGCAATATAAGTCACAGGTAGCAATGTTTGTTCAGCATACTGTTCTGCAAAACGGCTTTTCCCAGAGCGGGCTCCACCCAATACAAGCGTGATCATAAATGCCTTCCTTTTTAGTCTTTAATCTCGAATAAGAGAAAATAAAATACATATCCGCTGTTTTCAATTTCAGGTATGGTATATTCAGTTTGTTTATGAGTAGGAAAATAGAATGTCGACATTATTACAAGAGATCAGAAATTCGTGGATGGCAAGCCACATTATTGATGCACAGTTTCCAACTCAAGAAAGTCAACAAGGTTTAGATATTTATCAACAAACCCTTCGTTTAAGAAAAACGCCAACCGCCATTACAATGATAACGTCGAACGAGGATGAATTGCTGCGCATTTACGCAGTAGACTGTCACCCTCTAATGATCCGTTACGCAATCACCTTTGCATCTCAATGGAAATCCGATTCACATGAACATAATGCAATGGTTGAATACCTAACTCAACTGATCATTAACAATGACACTCCTTGTCATTGTTATGTCGGATTTTACCAAGGAAAACCAGCGGCTTGTGGTATGTTGACCTATGCAGAACAATCCGCATTAATTTCAGATGTTTGCATTTCAGAATCTCAACAAGCAACGGAACTTCATCAAGCAATGAAGCAACACTTAATCAATATTGCGATGAATCAACCAATCGACACTCTTTGGTACGAAGAAAGTTAAGCTTTCATCGGGTTATCAATGACAGCCATGGTTAATCGACTGACACAAATGAGCTGCTGAGATTCATCGACAATATCAATTTGCCAAACGTGGGTTCGGCGACCTAAATGAACCGCTTTTGCACTGGCGGTTAATACTCCTGAACGCTTTGATTTCAAATGATTCGCGTTAATATCTAATCCGACACAAGCAAACTCCGAATCGACACACAAATTTGCTGCCGCTGAGCCCACAGTTTCTGCCAACACAACCGAAGCGCCACCATGAAGCATTCCCATTGGTTGATGAGTTTGAGCATGAACTGGCATGGTTGCTGATAAACTAGTGCTATCAAATGCGGTATATTCGATACCTAAATGCTCAATTAAGGTATTTTTAGACCATTGGTTTAATGCCAATAAATCCACCTTTTGTTTCCAAAGACTCATACTCGCTGCCTTCCTTTTTATTCTGGTACTGATCCATCTAAAGTTATAACAGAGTCTTCTTCTATTACACGATCAGCTTTAGCAATATAGCGAGGTTTATTTTTCGATGGATTTTTCTTCAAATTCTGCTTTTTTAAACGTTTTTTAAGTGTTTCTGTGTAACTTTTTTTACGACTCATTCGCTACCACATCTGCTTCTGTTACTTCAGTACTTGCTTGTTGATTTTGTTGCTCTAATAAAGCACGTTCACTTTTACTGATGTACTTAGGTTTATTACTTGTATGCAGTTTTTCATTCGACTTTTTTAAACGCTTTTTCAAAATATTATTCAATTTCTTTTTACGATTCATAACTTGTATCTCAGTTTTAAAATGGTCTTGATTGTAATGAATTCAGGAATTAAAAGCGATATAAAGAGATTAATAATAAAGTTATAGTGCATTAGGGTGATGCGAAAATAAAAATCACACATACATTAAATGGAATAAAACAGGTTAAATTACAAACAATTCAACCTGTTAAAAAATCATAGATGAAAATAATAATAGAAAGATTAAGACTCTATTCTTTTCTTTATCACTGAGTCGCCATTTTTATTAGGCAAAAAGATCGCAATAATGGCAGATAACCCGACAAATCCCGCTGAAAACCATAAACACATCGTGAATCCATAGACCTGAAATACCCCACCAGAAAGCACCGTACCAATCAAACGGCCCATCGCATTAGCCATGTAATAAAAACCAACGTCTAAAGAAACACCATCTCGGTCGGCATAATGCACGATCAAATAACTGTGTAATGAGGAGTTCACGGCAAACACCACACCAAACACCCCTAGGCCAATCAACAAAAAGAGAGAGCCACCCCAATTTTCTTGTAAAGCCAACGCCAAAATAAGCATAACAGCAGTCAATGATCCAGCCCAGAAAACCGCATCACGACCTGTCGGTGTTTGTTTTTTTTGCCCCGTAATATACGGCGCTAGTGTTTGAACGACCCCATAACCAATCACCCACAGTGCTAAAAACCCGCCTGTTTCCCAGTGGTTCCATGCTAATTGCGAACTTAAATAAACAGGTAAGGCAATCACAAACCAAATGTCTCGAGCACCAAATAAAAATAAACGGGCCGCTGATAAATAATTAATGTTCGCACTTTTAGAAAACAAATCTTTAAATTTAGGTTTGTACTGGCTTTTTCCTAATGACTCCGTCAGTGACCATAAACTGAATCCCCAAACAATCACCAATAGGATCAACATGCATAAAATTGCACCTTGAAAGCCGTATAATGTTAATAACAACCCACCTAAAAAGAATCCTATTCCTTTTAAGGCATTTTTAGAACCTGTCAGCAAAGCAACCCATTGATATAGTTTGTTATTTTCCTTCGATGGGACCAATAATTTGATGGTACTTTTAGCACTCATCTTATTTAAATCTTTTGCAATTCCAGATAAAGCTTGAGCGGCCATCACCAAGGGGATACTAAGCCAATGTGTCGGTGACATCAGTAATAGTAATGCGACAATTTGTAAGCCCAAACCAATATTCATGGTTCGATTAAGCCCCCAACGAGCACCTAACCAACCACCAACCAGATTGGTAACAACACCAAAAAACTCGTAAAAAACAAATAATAAAGCGATATCTAACGGCGCGTATCCTAATTGATGGAAGTACAATACAACCAACATTCGTAAGGCACCATCGGTCAGTGTAAATGCCCAATAATTCCCTGTAATGATCAAGTATTGTCTAATTGCGTGTGGCAACTTGGGGGCTGAAAACATAATGTATCCTTTTAAAGCTTACTGAGTATCAACTTGACCAACCAAACGCATCAACTCCGCCGTACGGTTAGCGTATCCCCACTCATTGTCATACCAAACGTACAGCTTTAATTGTGTATCATTTACGACCATGGTTGAAAGTGCATCAATAATGCTTGAACGAGGATCGGTTCGATAATCAATCGAAACCAAAGGTCTTTCTTCATAACCGAGAATATCTTTTAATTCATTGTCTGCCGCATCTTTCAATAACTTATTCACTTCTTCAGCAGTGACACTTCGATTTAATTCAAAAACGCAATCAGTCAAAGAAGCATTCGCTAATGGCACACGGATAGCGTGACCATTTAATTTCCCTTTTAACTCAGGGAAAATATGCGTAATGGCGGTCGCACTTCCTGTGGTCGTTGGAATTAAGCTCATGCCACAAGCTCGAGCTCGACGTAAATCACTGTGCGGGGCATCTAAAATGGTTTGAGTATTAGTAATGTCATGAATGGTCGTCATTGAGCCATGAGCAATACCAATTTTTTCATGAATAACTTTAATCACAGGCGCAAGACAATTTGTCGTACAAGAAGCGGCAGTGACAATTCGATGATGCTCAGGATCATACAAATCATGATTAACCCCCATCACGACATTCAAAACTCCATCTTCTTTTACCGGTGCCGTCACAACAACGCGTGGAACGCCTTGATCTAAATACTGCAGCAATAACAACTTTGTTTTCATTTTACCAGAAGCTTCAATAACAACATCGCAACCAGACCAATCCGTTTCATGAATATGCTGATGCTGCGTACACTGAATCTGATTTTCGTTAATATGAATAACATTATTTTCAACTTTGGCTTCGTGATGCCAACGCCCATGCACTGAATCAAAATTCAATAAATGCGCCAACGTTTCCTCATCACCAGCAGGATCATTGATGCACACAAATTCAACATCAGGCCAATCAAACGCAGCACGCAATGACAAACGTCCCATACGACCAAATCCATTGATTCCTACTTTTATCATAATACTTTTCCTTTTGATGAATTAAATAACATTAACAACATGATTCCGATTGACTCGGACGTTGCGTCATTGTTGACAATCTCGTGTGGTATTGCTGTAAACGCCCAGAATCATTTTCTAAGCTCGTTTGTAAAATCGATCGAACCCAGTTAGGCAGCTTTGGATCTAATCGATAAAATATCCATGTTCCTTTGCGGCGAGCGCTCACTAGCTGGCATTGTTTTAATAATGCCAAGTGTCGTGATATTTTTGGTTGGCTTTCGTTCAAAGCAGTAATTAATTCGCAGACACACAATTCGTCTTCTTTGAGCAGAAGTAACAAACACCCTAGTCGTGTTTCATCTGAAAGGCATTTATATAAAACTAACGTATCCATTTTTTACCACCAAACATATGAAAATTCGTATATATGATTTTTAATATATACACTTTTTACACGAGTTCAATGAATTTTTTATGACAGACAAGCATTGATTTATGAGGAGATAAAGAGAAGAGAAACAAAAAAAGTCGCCATTAGGCGACCTTTTTGAGATTAAAGAAACGATTATCGTATTATTTTATTTATTCTTATTTAAACCCAAATAACCGACAACCAAACCTACCGCTAGCGTTGCTAAAGCTGTTTTTGCACCACGCTTAGACAATACTTTTCCACTGATTTTTGTGATCGTTTCTGAGTTTTCACTGTAAGATTGAACGATAGATTTAATAATCTTATCAATATCTTGAGAGTGTTGTTCTTTCTTTTTTTGCAGTGTTCGCAGATGCAAGGAAATGCTTAACCAAGCAACAATAGTTAATGCCAAAAATAACACCGCGAAGATAAGGTTAGCTGCAACATCTGAAAAATTGTCTTTAAGATACACAAAAAATGCGATCAGAAAAAAAATCGTTGTGAGAATACTCAAGATGATAGGAATAAATAAAAGCAAGCGACTCATCGCTTGCTCTTTTTTATTACTAATTTGAGCAATGCCTAATTTCACAAGAGTTCGTGAGATAAAAGCCAACTTATGCATTGCATTACCTTTTTTTAATCAAATTATTTTTTTAGTAAAAAACCAACCAACAAGCCCACACCCACAGCAGCCACAATCGCAGTTAATGGCTTCTCTTTTGTTTTATCAACTAACTTTTGAGAAGAGCATTGAATCTTATCTTCAATATATTGACGCATTTCAATATCTTCATCTGATACACCATCAAACAAATGTGCCGCTTTTTCTTTTACATTGTGGTAAATGTTTTTTGATTTTTCACTTAATTTTTCTTTTTTTTCTTCAGAAGCAGACATTAAGAATTCAGACAGTTTAGATAATTCATCTTTAATCAACGTCATATCGTTTTCAATAGCATTGAAACGAGTTTCTAGCTGAGAATCTGTCTCAGTCATGTTTTCAGCTTCGTTATTAGTAAGTTCAACCTGTGACATAATTACACTCTCATCTATAATGTTTTTCCTAGTATAGCACCCAAAAAAACAATTTTTAAAAATCGGAAATGCAAAATAAATGTGTATTAATAATAGGTGTTAAATTCATTAAAAATAAAATTTCAATCATTAAAAATGAAAATTAATAAAATAAAACCGCCCCTTTCACTTCATACTCATCCTCGTATATTCAAAGAAAGTCTAAAAAGAGAGAAGTTATTATGGAAGGATTTGAAATAAAGTTAATTAGTGATCAATTAGTAAAATCTGAGAACCTCTATTTCACGAACGAAAATGGGTTTGATATTATAGCTATCATTGAAAATGATGAAGATTTAATGTGGGCAGCGACTAACTCATTATTAGGAAAAAGAACGTTACAAAAAATAACAAATATTGAATATTCAGAAAACATAATTACATTTGAAACTAAGCATCACAAAGATCACACCATAAAAATAACAAGAAAAATAAACATTAATGCGATTAAGTTTGAAAAATACGAAAAAAACAACATAAATTAAATGTTTACTTTGAATGCGTTAATAATAAACGTTTATAATAAACGCCAGATAAGGTAATGATAATAAATTGGTAATGCATGCTTGATAAATTAGCCATAAAATTAATTAAAGTACCACTAACACAAGGGGCTAAAAAATTAAACAACCTCAACATAACACCCAATCAAATAACCTTATTCGGGTTTATACTTGGTTGCTTTGCATTACCAGCATTAATATTTGAACATTACCTTATTGCTCTGGCTTTTATTATTTTAAATCGAATATTTGATGGCCTAGATGGTGCATTAGCCAGAATTCAAGGTATTACCGATGCCGGTGGGTTTCTTGATATCAGTTTGGATTTTTTATTTTATTCTTTAATTCCTTTCGGGTTCATTTTAGCAAATCCATCCAACAATGCCGTTGCAGGTGCTTTTTTAATTTATGCCTTCATTGGTACGGGCAGTAGTTTTCTTGCTTTTGCTGTCATGGCAAGCAAAAGAAAAATTGAAAACCCAATATATAAGAACAAATCATTGTATTACATGAGCGGCTTAACAGAGGGAACAGAAACGATTCTTTTTTTCTTTTTATTCTGTTTATTCCCTCAGCACTTTTCTCTTCTTGCTTATATTTTTGGTAGTGCCTGTTGGTTTACAACCATTACTCGAATTTATTCTGGGTTTAATACCTTAAAATCATCATAATCACAAACAGTATATTTAATCACTGACTCTTTATAAAACATAAGAATTCTAATATCAAAAACAATCATAATTTTTTATATAGATTGATCGTGATATTCGTCGACAAATTCAATACCGTCCTTTACAGGGTTCAAACTCCCCATTAGCCTAAATCAAGAAATGAGAATAAATCTCATTATCATTAATTAAGTTTGGTTGGGGTAGAACATGAAGCAGGCTCTTCATCCGGATCCACTGGTAAAAGTCAGAGATCTGGAAGTGACTAAGTAACAGACAATGGCGACTTTCAAGCGGTTAAAAAAGTCAGTTTTGATATTGGGAAAAGTGAAATATTTGGCTTAGCCGGAGAATCTGGGTGTGGGAAAAGTACCATCGCATTTGCAATTAATCGCTTACATAAACCGCCCGCTTTAATTACTCACGGCACCGTTCATTTTAATGGCACCAGTTTATTGACGTTAAGTGAGCAACAAATGGGGGTCATTCGCTGGAAAGAGATTGCAATGGTCTTTCAAAGCACAATGAATTCGTTAAACCCTGTACTGCCTCTAAAAGAGCAATTTGCTGATGTTATGCGCCATCATCTTGGATGGAGCAACGATAAAGCTGAAGAAAGAGCAAAAGCACTCTTAGACTTAATTAATATTCCTCGTGAGCGTTTATCGGATTACCCACACCAATTTAGTGGTGGAATGCGCCAACGCTTAGTCATTGCAATCGCATTATCCTTGAACCCAAAACTCATCATTATGGATGAACCCACCACCGCATTAGATGTCGTCGTTCAGCGTGAAATTTTACAGCAAATTTATCAACTCCGTGAAATGTTTAATTTTTCAATGCTTTTTATTACCCATGATCTGGCATTAATGAGCCAACTGTGTGATCGCATTGCGATTATGCGTCACGGAAAAATAGTCGAAGTCAATGAAGCACGTGAAATTCGCAATAACCCTCAGCACCCTTACACTCAAAAATTATGGTCCTTTTTCCCGAATATTCATGAAACATCTTCTCACTCATTATCCTTAACCTCGGAGTTCAACGCATGATCCAGCAACCCATTATTGAACTTAATCACGTCATCAAAGAATTTGCGAGTGGTGGTGGTTTTGGTACAAAAGATGCCTTTCGGGCACTGAACGATATTAGCTTTCAACTCTATACGGGAAAAACATTGGCATTAGTGGGGGAATCGGGCTGTGGCAAAAGTACCTGTGCGAAATTAATCACTAAAGTCCATGATGTCACACAAGGACAAATTCTATTTAAAGGGGAAAATATCAATAATATTAATTTAAGCATTTATATGCATGATTACTATCGAACGAAAAAAAATAAAAATTAACGATTAAAAACAAATACCAATATCTAAACTTCTTATTTATCTAAAAAACAATCCTCAGATCTCCCCCTACTTTCCCCTTAAAATGGTACGAAATCGGTACGCAACAAAGCCATGACTAGAACAGAATTTTCAAAATTTCATTTATAGTTTGAATCGTAAACAAGCAAAGTCTTCAAAAGACACATACCAACAATACGAAACAACACGCATATAATCGGGAACAAAAAACAGTACTTGTTTCTCAAACGCTCCTAACTCCCCACACACAACAAGGAAAATTATAATGAAAACAAAAGTTAAAGGTATAGAAATAAGAAATAACATAATTAAACTAAGATTTTCATATCAGAAAAAACGATACTTCAAATCATTAAAACTCGAAGCTAACAATAAAAACTTAAAATTAGCAGAAAAAATATTGTCAGAAATAAAATATGATATCGCAACAGATAACTTCAATATAAAACATCACTTCCCAGACTTAGAAAATGAAGAGAGTATATCAACAGATAATAGATTAGATGATTTAATAAAGATCTATTTTCAACAGAAAGAGCCAGAAATAAGAGCAACAACATTAATAAGCTACAAAAGCATCATATCAAACTTCATTTCACAATATAATTTATATAAAGAACCAAATGAATTAACAATGATAGAAATCACAAAAATTAGAATTGATATGTTAAAAAAATACAAATCAAGAACATTTAATCTACACTGCATTGTGATTAATAATTTTTTCACATGGTTATATGATAATGATTTGATATCTAAAAGGTTAAAATTAAAAACAATAAAAAATACAGAAAAAACACCAACCCCATTCTGTTTAAATGAATTGAATAAAATATTAGGTCATGCCTCTAATTTATTGAATTGAGCTATAATCAGAGTTTTACGGGGA
>CAMQZF010000100.1 GCA_947039525.1 uncultured Photobacterium sp.
AACCTGCATCAGCATAAAACTCACGATGGCGGCTGTACCACATGGTTAACGTGCTAGCTAAGAAACCAAACACAATTTCCATAACCGTTGAAACAATAAAGTAAGTGATAAAACTACCCCCCCCCTCACCTTCACCCTCTTCATCACCACCCGTTACGCCACTGATCGCACCTGCAACCAAACGAGAAATAAAGATAACAAAGGTATTCACCACACCTTGCATTAAGGTCATCGTCACCATATCGCCATTGGCAATGTGGCTAACTTCGTGGGCTAATACCGCTTCTGCTTCATCACGCGTCATGTAGTGCAATAAACCCGTAGAAACAGCGACTAAAGAATCATTACGCTTTGCACCTGTAGCAAACGCATTAATATCAGCAGAATCGTAAATGGCTACCGTTGGCATACCAATACCGGCTTCTTTAGCTTGGCGAGCAATGGTTTCCATTAACCAATGTTCTGTTTCATTACGTGGTTGCTCAATCACTTCACCGCCGACAGAGCGTAATGCCATTGATTTCGACATAAATAGTGACACCAAAGAGCCACCAAAACCAAACAATGCCGCCATCAATAACAAACCTGTCATGCTGCTCGGATTCATTCCCGTCACGGCATACACAATATTCAGCACAATACTGAAAACAATTAATACCGCAAAGTTTGTTGCCAAAAACAAAGCAATACGTTTCATAATAAGGGGGGTCTCCTATCATGCAGATATTCTGCATCATTCTGATTGAAATAGACGCTATCGCAAGAAACCACAATATCCAATTTCATGCTTATTCATAGTTTACTTTATAAAACATTCTAGAGACTTTCAGAGATAATAGGTAGCCTGAGTTATCAAACGGTTACAATTTCATACCTATAACAGAAATAATTCAATTCATTGATGAGAATAAAAAACTGAGGACAAGATCACGCGCTAAAGGAATAGGACAACAAAAAACAACAGAATAAAATACAAAAAAAAACGTATTGTGCACATTTTATGTTTAATCTGCATAATTTTCAGAAAATTATACTTTCGTCTTATTGCATAAAAACAAGCCAACCACTACCTTATACACAAGGAAGTAACAAATTTGATACATATTTAGCATCGGACATAAAAGGAAGTGATGATGACAAATCAAGATCAATATAAGGTCGCCATTGACATTTTACGCTGTCATCTTGGCTTATCTTTCGAAGAGGCGTGTGAACAACTGGGTATTAACGCAGAACATGATCACAATAGCATGGATGAACAAAAAACAGATTTACCCATTGGGCTTGCCTTTGATTTAAATAAATAACAGTTTCCCTTTTTGCCGCTGATCTCTACCTTCAATCATAATTGAGACAGCGGCATCTCTTTTTGATTACTCTATTTTATTTACGTTTAAATTCTGAATATTTTTATTCGCATTCTTCTGGTAATTGCACGTATTGTGATAAATCGTGCATTGCCAATGACTCTACAATAAACGGGATCTCACCCAATAACGGACAAGGCAAATGATCACACAGTGTTTGAATCATTGCCTGATCTTGTGCGCTTTCTAATTCCACATGATTCGCGACCCAACCCACCAATGGCAACCCATCACGCACGATCGCCTCTGCGGTTAA
This sequence comes from uncultured Photobacterium sp., assembly GCA_947039525.1. Taxonomy (GTDB): domain Bacteria; phylum Pseudomonadota; class Gammaproteobacteria; order Enterobacterales; family Vibrionaceae; genus Photobacterium. Next base: position 1,624 of record CAMQZF010000100.1, read on the forward strand.
TATTGCATGACTTAAACACCCTAATTTCACTCCAACCACTAAAATGACCGACAATTTATTCTCTGTTACCCAATCAGATAAAAATAATTGATCGTCAACCGGCACACGCCAACCTCCCGCTCCTTCAACCAATAACCAATTCGCCTTTGACTGCAAACGGGTTAAACCCTGTGTTAGAACGGAAAGTTCAATATGTATACCTTGTGCTTTCGCCGCAAAATGTGGAGCAATCGCAGGCTCAAACCCATAAGGGTTTACCCAATCGTACTCAACCGCCACCGATCCACTGGACTTCAGTATTAAAGCATCAGAATTACGTAAACCATCAGCTGTCCACTCACACCCTGATGCAATTGGCTTATAGCCTGCGACGTTATAACCCAACTTCACGGCTTTTTGCATCAACGCACTCGATACAACCGTTTTACCAACGTCTGTATCCGTTCCTGTTACAAAATACGTTTTAGACATGAAAAACTCCCATGGCAACTTGATAGGTTACGGGTAAGCCTCGAATTGGATCACGATAATCCTCATAAGCTTGTTCTAATGCTAATAGACGTTGACGCCCACCCAAACCAGATGTTCGCCCTTGTTCTAAGTGATTGGCACCAATCCCTTTCAAATCCTTCATGATCGCCAATACTGTCGGGTAATAAACCACCATAGGCACAACCGAAATACCAAACTCTGAAAACCCAGCCTCTGTTACAGAGATCTTTAATTGATCAAGCGATAAACACTCATTCACGTGATTATCATCATCAACGGTACTCCACGCCTCAGCCAGTTCAAACAACGAACCTTGAAGTAGCGTAGAGAAACCAACCACCCCATCGACTTTCGTTACACGCCGCAATTCTTGCAAAGGGACCGATAAATCATCACACCACTGCAGCGCCAAATTAGAAAAGCCAATATCAATACTGTGATTCTGCAAAGGTAAAGCATCAGCATCACCTTGAATCCATCCACCTTGATGCGGGCGTTGTTCACGGCAATACATCAACATTGAAAACGACAAATCAAGGGAACAAACCCATTTAGCCTGTGTTTCCCACTCTTGTGAAAAATACCCAGTACCACAGCCGAGATCTAAAACAAAATCCCGTGTTAATGGTAATATCGGTAACATTTTATCCATTAATGCATGACCTACTTGGCGTTGAAAATTCGCCGAACGATCATAGGTTACCGCCGCTCGACCAAACGCCGCTGAAATAGCCTGTTTACGAACAATTGAAGCGTCACACAGTGAAGGTTCAAACATCCATGACCTCCTGAATTGCTTGAGTTAAAGCCGTAATATTGGCTTCGGTATGAAGTGCTGTTAGCGTAACGCGCAAGCGGGCAGTCCCCTTAGGCACTGTAGGGGGACGAATCGGCGTCACCCAAAAACCACGTTGTTTTAACTTCACAGCACAATCCACCGCTTGTTGGCTATCACCGATAATCACAGGCTTAATCGCGCTCGCCGTTTTAACTTCATCCATATGAGACAATTGCGAATGGAATTGCTCACTCAAAGCAAACAATTTTTCTCGACGCCACGCATCTGTTTGCACCAAACGACACGCCGCCGATAGCGCAACCGCTTGTGCTGGAGGCATCGCTGTCGAATAAATCCAATGACGTGCACATTGTGTTAAATACTCAGCAATCGACGAACGACATAAGACAGCCGCCCCTTGCAGCCCAAATGCTTTACCAAACGTAATGACTAAAATATCGGTTTGTATTTTGGCTTGATCACAACTACCACGACCATCATCACCCAAAACACCACAACCATGCGCATCATCCACCATTAGCCATGCCGCATGTGAAGTCGCCTGTTGACGTAACTCCCTCAACGGTGACAAGTCCCCGTCCATACTGAACACACCTTCCGTCACCACCAGTTTTTGATGAGTCTCGTAATGTGCCAACAGACGCGATAACGCGTTACTATCATTATGAGCAAAGCGCCGCTGAATCGCGGGTGAGAGCAGTCCAGCCTCAAGTAATGACGCATGATTTAACTTATCTTGTAGAACAACATCGTTTTTATCCAACAACGCCAGCAGCACCGCTTGATTCGCACTATAGCCACTATTAAATAACACAGCCGATTCATACCCTAACCATTCAGTTAACTGATCGATCAAATCACGGTGGGGAGAATGATGCCCTGTTACCAATGGTGATCCTGCACTGCCACAACCATAACGACTGACCCCGTGCAGCCACGCTTCACAAACAACCTTTGATTGCGCTAGCCCAAGATAATCATTGCTGGAGAAGTTCAGATAGGTGCTGCCATTATGCTCAAGGAATTGTTGATCACGAGTGATGGTATTGATTTTACGATATAACCCAAGTCGTTGCCGCTCACACAAAGCGGCATCAATACGAGACTCAAAGGGAAGCGTCATAAAATAAATCGTCTTTGGTTGGACGCGTCGCGACTTGCTGGGCGACTTGACCCAATAAATCTAACGCTTGAACATCATCAGGTTTAATCACGGCACGTTCTCGGTTAATGCCTAACTTATCAAACAGCAATAAATCTTTATCTTCTTTGGGGTTCGGAGTTGTCAGCAATTTACAACCGTAGAACACCGAATTTGCCCCAGCCATAAAACACAAGGCTTGCATTTCTTCGGTCATCTTTTCACGACCTGCCGATAAACGGACCGCTGAGGTTGGCATTATAATTCTCGCGACCGCCACCATACGAATAAAATCAAAATTTTCGATGTCTTCCGCGTTTTCTAATGGCGTTCCTTTCACCTTAACCAGCATATTAATCGGCACACTCTCAGGCGGTGTCGGTAAGTTAGCTAACTCCACCAGCAAACTGGCACGATCACGACCACTTTCTCCCATCCCAATGATGCCACCCGAACAAATTTTCATGCCCGCATCACGCACATGCGAAAGTGTATCCAAACGATCTTGATAAGTTCGCGTCGTAATGATGCTGCCGTAAAACTCAGGGGAGGTATCCAAATTGTGATTGTAGTAATCCAAACCTGCCGCGGATAATTCATCCGCTTGATCTCCTGTGATCATGCCCAACGTCATGCAGGTTTCCAGTCCTAACGATTTCACCCCTTTCACCATATTCAACAAATACGGCATATCACGCGATTTGGGATTTTTCCACGCTGCGCCCATACAAAAACGCGTCGCGCCCGAATTTTTCGCTTTTTTGGCTGCCTCTAGTACGCTTTCCACTTCCAATAAACGCTCACGCTCGACATCCGTTCGATAATGGGCACTTTGAGGACAATACTTACAATCTTCAGGGCAAGCGCCCGTTTTAATCGATAACAAGGTACTGACTTGAACTTGATTTGCCGCATGATGTTGGCGATGCACTTGCTGTGCTTGAAACAACAAATCCATAAATGGCAATTGAAATAAGGTTTCTACTTGGTCAATAGTCCAATGATGACGAGCTTCCACGACTGTGATCCTCCTTGCAAATACAATATGTCGAGATCGATGATCATTGCCTTCTTATCTCAACCTTTTATTCTGATGTTCTGCTTAAGTTTTATTATTAAAAACATCAACAAAACAAAAAGAAAACTTGGTCAGTCTACGATTAGCTCGTAAGCTGTCAACCAAGAATACTTTCAAAGGTTTACTATCGTGCAAAAAACAAACAAAATAGACGTGTTATTTGATCAAAATCACATTTGGCATCCTTATACATCCACGGAAAACCCATTGCCTTGTTACCCTGTCACTAAAGCGGAGGGGGTCTATTTAGAATTAGAAGACGGTAGACGATTAATTGATGGTATGTCGTCATGGTGGGCTGCAATTCATGGCTATAATCATCCCGCTTTAAATCACGCCATTACTAACCAATTAAACCAAATGTCGCACGTCATGTTTGGCGGTATTACTCATCGCCCCGCAGTCGATTTGTGCAAAAAATTGATTGCCATTACTCCCCCTTCTTTACAACGCGTCTTTCTTGCAGACTCAGGATCCGTTGCCGTCGAAGTTGCCCTAAAAATGGCCTTACAGTATTGGCATACGAAAGGGGAGATACGCTCGAAGTTTTTAACCGTTCAGCATGGCTCTCATGGAGATACCTTTGCCGCAATGTCAGTGACTGATCCTAATAATTCGATGCATCAATTGTATAAGGGATTTTTACCTGAGCACATTTTTGCTAAATCACCCGAGATCGGTTTCTTTGAAAACTGGGATGAAGCTGACTTCTGCGATTTCCATCAACAATTTAGTGCACACCACCAAGAAATCGCCGCCGTCATTATCGAACCCATCGTACAAGGGGCTGGCGGTATGCGAATTTATCATCCGATGTTTTTAAAACGTATTCGCGAATTATGCGATGAGTTTGGGGTGTTATTGATCATTGATGAGATTGCAACAGGGTTTGGACGAACAGGAAAACGCTTTGCCTGCGAGCACGCAAACATTGAACCTGACATTATGTGTGTAGGGAAAGCACTAACGGGGGGTTATATGACCTTATCCGCAACACTCACCACAGAGCACGTTGCCAAAACCGTTTGTGAAGGAGAAGCCGGCTGCTTTATGCATGGCCCTACTTTTATGGGAAACCCTTTAGCCTGCGCGGTGGCCGAAGCCAGCTTAGCTTTACTTGAACAAGATCATTCGCAGCAACAAGTTAAAGAAATTGAGAATATCTTTGCTGACCGCTTACCGACACTGCGTACCTATCCCGCAGTCAAAACAGTCCGCTGGCTAGGGGCCATTGGCGTCATTGAATTGCACGAACCTGTTGATTTAGCAAAAATTCAACAGCAATTTGTAGAGCAAGGTGTTTGGATCCGTCCTTTTGGTCGATTAATTTATTTAATGCCGCCCTTCATTATTCAACCGTCGCAGCTTCATCACTTAATTCAAGCCATTATAAATATAATTCGATAATTACAATAAAAAGCAGACAAAAACTCCAAATTGTCTGCTTATACTTATTTAATATCATTCATTCAGACTCATACAGGACCGTTGAGCAGACTCATCACAGCAAGCGTGAGGGAAGACAATGACATTACCCTTATTTCCGATCGATCTTTATTTACTGCCAGAGGGCATCGGTAAGCTGAAGATTTTTGAGCCACGTTATCTCCGTCTTGTAAAATTGGCTTTGGCTGAACCAAAAAACAGTTTTGGCTTGTGCATGCGCATTAATAATGACTTGTGTAAATTTGGAACACGCGTTGCCATTACCGATTTTGACCGCCTGACCGACGGCTCGTTAAGCATCACCATTCAAGGCATTGAAAAATTCATTATCGATCATCACTGGAAAGGAAAAGATGGATTACGGTTTGGCGAAGTCAAAATGATCCCAAACTGGCACAAAACCGACATAGAAGGAGAAGATCGCCACATTGCCGAGAGTCTAAAAGCCATTTTTCAAGAGTACCCTGAATACGCCTACCATTACCCATCCCCTAATTTTCAAGATATGACCTGGATTTGCCAGCGATGGCTAGAAATACTGCCCTTGGAGATAAATCAAAAACAATGGTTCATGAGCCGACTTGATCACACTGACGCTTTATTTTTTCTGCATGACGTCATAGAGCAGGCGCTCAAAGAGTCATAACGCTTCATATCCATTTACCTCACTGCAAGTACAGTGAGGTCATTAAGCATCCCTTACATGATCTATCGCGATCAGCGGCTTATCTCATTCAAGATAGGGCTGTTTCTTTGATCAAGATGGCGATAAATCTCAGTAAAACTGCCCTAAAGAAATAAAGCGATAATTAAACCAATAATACTGAATTTTTAACAAAAAATAGTAGAGTGCATCTTCTGTCCATGACATAATTGTATGACAAATTAAAAAAGACAAAAATAATATGAAAGTGAACTTCTTCGTCACCTGTTTGTGTGACACCGTAAAAGCAGACGTTGCCAAAAAAACCGTATTACTTCTTGAAGAATTAGGGTGTGAAGTCATCTTCCCTGAACAACAAGGCTGTTGTGGGCAACCTTCCCTAAACAGTGGCTATATCGAAAAAAGTAAACCAGCCATGAAAAACCTAATCCAAGCGATGGAGATCAACGATTACCCTATCGTTACTCCAGCAGGATCATGCGGTGCAGCCATCAAGCATTACCCTGATCATTTTGCAGATGAGCCAGAATGGCAAGCTCGTGCTCAAAAAGTGGCGGATCGCTTATTTGAATTAACGCAATTCATCGTCAAAACATTAGGTATTGAAAACGTCGGTGCTCGCCTACCGGGTCGTGCTGTTTATCACCCTTCTTGTAGCCTCATTCGTAAACTTGGTGTCAGAGAAGAGCCATTACGCTTACTGGCCAATGTTGAAGGGCTAACCTTACTGCCAATTGCTAATCAAGAAACGTGCTGCGGATTCGGTGGTACCTTCTCAATTAAAATGGCCGAAGTATCAGGTGAAATGGTGACAGAAAAAGTACGTCACATCATCGATGCCGATCCTGATTACCTCATCGGTGCCGACATCAGCTGTTTGTTGAATATTGGCGGACGCATTCATCGCGAAGGAAAATCCATTCGTGTTATGCACATTGCAGAAGTATTAATGAGTCGCTAAAGGAGTTCATCATGTCAATGAAAACCAGTGATGTGGCCTTTAAAGACCGCATTAAAGTGAATATGCAAGACGAATTCATGTTGAAATCCGTTGCCAATGCACAAGAGCGCATGTTTAACAGTCGTAAAGTCGCGGCTGAAAAACTGGGTAATTGGGATGAGTGGCGTGACATGGGCATGGACATTCGCAACCATGTACTCGAAAACTTGGATTACTACCTATACCAATTGAGTGAAAACGTCAGTAAACATGGCGGTCACGTTTTCTTTGCGGCAACCGCTGAGGAAGCCCGTGATTACATCACTAAAATTGCCAAAGAAAAAAATGCGAAGAAAGTGGTGAAATCTAAGTCCATGGTGACCGAAGAAATCAGCATGAACCAAGCATTAGAAAGTATTGGCTGCCAAGTGCTCGAAACAGACTTAGGTGAATACATTCTGCAAGTTGATGATTGTGATGCGCCATCACACATTGTTGTACCTGCCTTGCACAAAAACCGTGACCAAATTCGTGATGTGTTCCATGACAAATTGGGTTACGAAGGCACCAGTAATCCAGAAGAAATGACGCGCTTTGTCCGTCAGCACATTCGTCATGACTTCATGGATGCCGATATTGGTATTACGGGCTGTAACTTTGCCGTTGCTGAATCAGGTAGTATCAGCTTGGTGACCAACGAAGGTAATGCACGTTTAAGCACCAGCTTACCTAAAACCCACATTGCGGTCATGGGTATGGAGCGTATTGTTCCTACTTTTGAAGAACTGGATATCGTTGTTAGCTTGTTATGTCGCAGCGCGGTGGGTTTACCGCTGACTGGTTACGTCACTTTATTAACAGGTCCTCGCGAGAGCGATCAATGTGACGGTCCAGAGGAGTTCCATCTGGTTATTGTCGATAATGGCCGTTCTAAAATTCTCGGTACTGAGTTTGAACCCATCTTACGATGCATTCGATGTGCGGCCTGTATTAATACTTGCCCTGCTTATCGTCACTTAGGCGGGCACTCTTATGGTTCGATTTATCCAGGTCCTGTAGGTGCCGTCTTATCACCATTATTGGGTGGCTATAAAGATTTTAAAGATCTGCCTTATGCCTGCAGTTTATGTAAAGCTTGTAATGAAGTGTGTCCCGTAAAAATCCCATTGGCTGATATGATCTTAAAACACCGTCAAATTATGGCGGAAAAAGAAGGAATCACACCGAAAGGTGAACAGTTGGGCATGAAAGCTTTCACCATTCTCAATGCACACCCACTGCTGTGGAAAACCACCGTTAATGTAGGCGCAAAAATGGCAGGATGGATGATTAAAGACGGTA
>CAMQZF010000101.1 GCA_947039525.1 uncultured Photobacterium sp.
AATTACGCCACCCGTTATCAAAGAATGGACCAAAGCCCGAGATCTGCCTCAAGCCAGCGGTCAATCCTTCCGTAGCTGGTTCAAACATCGTAAATAAGAGGTCATCATGGATAGTATTCAAAACCGAGACGCATTCTTAGATAACATTGCACAGCAATTAAACCGACCTCTTCGCCTATCGGGTGTTGAACGTCCAGCGTTCAAATACCGTTGCCAACAAGATGTTATGGTTGATTTTACCCAAGCGCAGTTAGCGCAAGCTTTAGTTGAGTACACTGAAACCAACCTTGGCGCTCAAGCACAAATCGTTACAAGCCAGACTGTAACCGATGCAGTCTTGGCTATGTGTAAAACATACGCACAAAAAGCAGACGAAAAAAGTGTCAACATTGGTGATTTAATTATTGGTGATGATCCTCGTCTGTTAAATTTGCTGCACTTAAATGAATTGTGCCAAGCGGATCATAAAGTTAAAATTTGGGACCAATTAGCGGGCTACGAAGAAAACATTGCGTTTGCAGAGCGGGCAAATGTCGGCATTGTCTTTGCTGAGCAAGCGCTCGCAGAATCTGGCACGATGGTCTTGTACAGCAATCCCAAACAAGGTCGTAGTATCAGTTTGTTACCTGAAGCCTCAATTTTCATTATCCCCCAGAGCGCACTTGTACCTCGTATGACTCAGGCTATGGCAAAATTACATAAACAAACACAAGAAGGAGAACGTGTACCTTCTTGTGTGAATTTAATCTCTGGTCCAAGCTCAACAGCCGATATTGAATTAATCAAGGTTGTCGGCGTACATGGCCCAATGTATGCGTGTTACCTAATCGTCTCTGACTTATAAAGCTTCCGATATTCGTCATAAAAAAGCCAAGTCATTGACTTGGCTTTTTAACATCCACGCTTATATCGCAATACTTTTCAGTTTATACTTTGTTTTATACCCAATTAGGGTTTTTATTCAATTCTGCTTGTAACGCTTCTATCATTGCTTTATCTGGCTTTCCCAAATACCAGTACGTTGCATAGCCTTTTGGATGATTAATGGCAGCATCGACATCTTTAACATGAACAACCACGCTGTATTTTTGACCACTACTTATATTTGTCAATGTGTACATAAAATCACTGGCAGCGTTATTAGGCAAAAAATAACCCATCACAGCGTATTTTTGATTCTCAATATTCTGGTAAGAAGGCACTTCGCCAAACGATCCTTTATGCCCATTGATCCATTTAGGCACAGGCAAATGACTGCCTTGAACGGAGCTATCAGCGTCAATATGAACTGTCGGCGGGGTAGATAAAGCTGTGACGGGTGCATTTTTCCAATCAGAATTATAATTCGCAATGATATTTTGTAAGGCAGTCATTATCGATTGACTTGGATCCCCTAAATACCACCATGTTGCGTAAGCTTTCGGGTTAGTAATCGCGGCATCGACCTCTTTAACATGCACAACAATACTGTATTTTTTCGCCGTTTTTGCATTAGTTACCGTATACATAAAATCACTGGCTGCATCATTCGGTTTGTAATACACCATCACATGATAGTTTTCACCATCAATCCCCCAATCACCCATTTTAGCACTGGTTATTGATTGGTTATGAATCCAAACAGGTACTCCTTCTGTTGCAGAAGTCTTTACTGTTGGAATGGTTACAGAAGATGAAGCTGGCGTATGTGACTCAGTATGCTCTTGAGAACACGCAGACAAAGACAGTGCTGCTGCGCTGATTAAACCTACTAATACTAATTTTTTCATATAAAATAGTCATTGAAAAATAAAAAACATCGTTCTTTATAAAAAGAACACATTAGAGTGTAAACCAATAATTAAAATTAAATGAGCAAATTTCGGTCGATTTTCATTTAATATCTTTAATATTAACCAAATAACAAAAGAACATTAAGCATCAAACACTAAAACAAACAATGTGTAATTTTGATATTCGTCATTTTCATATTCATTACATTTATTCAATATAATTTTTTATTTTAAATCGTAGAGTAATGTATTTTTTTCATTATTCTACACCTCATAATAATGTTGATTTTAACGAATCTCTTTCAATAGGAAATAGTTATGCTTGATTACTTTTTGATCCAATTTAACGCTGAATTTTTAATGAACGAAGAACAAAAACGTGAAAAGTTCATTGCTCTTATCGCAAAACCAAAGCGTGTTGATCCACTTAAATTTGCCACAGTGACTTTATACTGGCATCTATTCAAAACTTACGAAAGCAATGACGCTGTCGCTTTCACTCAATTTATGAAAGAAAGTAACCTATTAGAAAATACAGGCACTGTTTCTCTTAATAACGAAATCACAAGCCCAGAAGCATACACACTGAATAACAAAAACTACCAAATCACAGTACTGGGTGAAGAAGGTAAACAGGCACACGAAATTGATGCCCCTGAGTTTTTTAAACTCACTAACTTCCGTTTAGAAAATTCAACATCATTGTCCCCTTCTTACACTGATGATTACGATGTCTGTTTAGATATTTGTGATGATTTATAATTACTCGATCAATAAAAAATAAAAACAGAAAGACCTCTTAAAAAGTAACAATGATTACTTTAAGAGGTCTTTTTTTATCTTCATCATCAACCTAAAAGACGATGAAATCATCGAGAGAAAACATTCATTATTGTTTTCAAACATCCTATCTGTAATCTCCAATAAATCATTAGATGCACATGACTCCACTGTATTTATATCAGTAAGATCCATTAAGAAATGAACATCTGGTACGATTAATATCGAAAACACTTCAACATAAACGTATCAATACTCAACCTATAAACAGATAAAAATTCATACCATCATTAATGAGTAGGCAACCACCAAAACCTATCTCATTTTCTATTTCCAGACTCACTGCTCAATCGTCATTCAGCCAAAATACTGTTGTAAACTTAATCGCCAGCTATTCAAACCATAAAAAAAAGCAGCCCGAAGGCTGCTTTTTTTGTCACACAAATATTCGTTATTATTTAGTTGAAACCACACCACGAGTCACATCACGTGCTGCAATGAATCCGTAGAAAATATAACCGAATAGAGTGATGATCGCGCCCCAGAATACAGCGGACTGACCACAAGCATAAACACCGTAGATACTGTAAACCACCGCAATCGTACCAACAATTGCTGTCGATTTAAATTCACCTGCAGAGACCTTATTACGACGAAGCAAGGCTTCGACACCCGTCATAGACAAGATATAAGGCACCATGTTGATGAATACCGCTAGATTCAACAAGGTATTAAACTGACTGGTCAAGTTAGGGTTGATAGTCATTGATGCTAGCAATAGCTCTAAAATAAGCATAATGATCATACCAGGTACTGGTGCACCTGCTTTGTTCACTTTACCAAAGATTTTAGGGAATAGACCTTCATCTGCCGCAGCTTTTGATACTTGAGCGTTCGTGAACTGCCAACCTAATAGAGAACCGATACAAGCAATAACAGATAGCAAGCTAACAATGTTACCTACTGTTGGGTTAAATAAGTATGAAAAAACCAAACCAAATGGCGCACTTGATGCTGCCAATGTTGCGTTAGGAATGATACCCATGATTACAGTTGTTGATGCAAGGTACACGATTGCAGAGAAAACAGTAGCAATCATACAAGCAAGTGGAACGTTACGTTCTGGATTTTCAACAGCACCAGAAATAACACCCGCTGATTCTATACCTAAGAAAGCCCATAACGTTAATGCGATACCACCAGAAATAGCACTGGATATTGAATCGTGATGTGGGTTCCAAGCTGCTGCCATGATGTGTGGTTCAAACCAGAACCAACCAATGATAGACAAACCAACAACAGGAATAATGATACCCCATACTGTTATAGTTGAGATATTACCTGTGATCTTAGGACCTGCAAAGTTCGCTAACGTAGTAATAATAAGCACAAAACACACACCATAAAACGTATGCATAGGCGTATCTAATGCAGGCATGAATGGCTTAAAGTAACTCACACAAGAAACGGCAATGGCCACCGCACTTATTACCAAACAGATATAGTAGGTATAAGAGGAAATAAAGAATGAAGATTTTGAGTGTGCTTCTTCAGCGTATGCTGACATACCACCGTCTTTCTTACAGTAGCGACCACACTTTGCAAATGTCCAAGCAATACACAAAGCACCAACTGCTGTCACTAACCAAGCAAGTAAAGATTTTGCGCCAACTTGAGCCAAACTCGCTGGCAACATAATAATACCGGAACCCATCATATTAACAGCAACAACCACCGTTAAACCGATGAGACCCATCTTTTTCGTTTTCGTATCTGTAGACATAATGATTAACCATAGAACTATAAAAATTAAACCATCCACAAATACATTTGCATAAATATATTTGTGTGACGATTTTTCCAGTGCATGACTATGAACCGATTATTTTATTTGAAAATGGGTAATAATGAGAAAACTAGTTGCACTTTTGGTTACACGATTACATCTAGTGTTACCAAAAAGAAAAAAGAATAAAAATGATTAAAAAACAGATAAAAACGCAATATATAGAAAAAAAAAGCCAGTTAATGCAACTAGCTGATTACTTATGGTTCTTTTTTTTCACATTAGACGACATTAAAAAACACACAATCATTATTGAAATATATCTAACCAAAAAGCATATTAATGCAACTAGCCGTCTAACAATATCATTAACAGCCCACCATCATACAATGCTTGTTTAATCACTCCCGCCCCCGCCATCGTGCTGTGTAAATCAAAGACACTTTCCTCTAAAACCAAATTGCTCTGATAATGAGACGTTGATTGGTATCCTACTCGTTCTAAAATGACAGGAAATAATAATTGATGAACGGATGCAAAAACACCACCAATAATAAGTCTTTGTGGATGAAAGACATTAACCAACATTGCAATGGCATCCCCTAAAAAAACTCCGCATTCAATAATCAACTCAACAGCAACAGAATCATCATTCAATGCCGCCAAAAAGATCACTTCTAATGACAAAGGTTTATCTCGCAAAACAGAAACCCGTTTTGTATCTGATAACAAATGATCAGCACGCTCGACGATAGCCTCTTCACTTAATAACGATGATAAACAACCTTGGTGACCACAGCCACATAAGCGATGTTGCCCAGCAATGACGACATGGCCTAAATGACCAATATCCCCATCCAACAATTTCCCATTAACAATAACATCCGCTTTAATTTCTTCATTGATACCAATAAAAATGGCCTGCTTACTTCCCTTTAATTGACCAAACCATTTCTCAGCTAACGCCCATGAATGCGTACTTTGGGCAACAAACACAGGTAACCCCGTAGCTTTCTTTAAGTCCTTAGCGAGCAGTAAATTGACATTCTCACCGTCAACCGTACGAGTCAATCGCCCTTCATTAACGTCAATGCCGCCAGGCAAAGTAAAACTGATCGCCGCAATACGCTCTAATAAATGACGGTGGTTAGGAAAGAAAGACTGAATCTCAATCAATAACCGCTCGATCAAATGCTCATCGTATCGTTCTTCAAAATCCTGCACAGTATGAGCTAAAATAACACCGTTCAACTCATGCAAAGACAGCGATAACGTGTTACCACCCAATCGCATAGACAAAAACTGCCAATTTTGATTATGCGTCATCAACGCAATCGCAGGACGCCCTCGACTTCCTACATATTGGTATTCCAACTCTTTAATTAATTGCGCTTGCAATAACTCTCGGGTGATTTTGGTAATACTTGCGGGCGCTAATAAACTGCGCTTAGAAAGCTCAATTCGAGATAAAGGGCCTTGCTGATCAATCAACTGATACACACTGCCCGTATTATTACGCTTAATATGATCGATGTGACCTGGAGGAGCAATATGCATGAAAAAACGCCTTTATTCACAAGAAAGACACACCATAATGCTTTTTTTTACATTGCAAAATAAAGCCGAACCCGAACGTGATACGAGTCACAAGGATTGTCTTAAAGACAAATAGAAAGGCTTTTGCGATAATTCATAATTATAAAAGTCATATTTTATTTTTTAGCAAAATTATCACGTTCACGAGGTCTACCGTGTATAAACTGAATGAAGTCTTCGAAACCATTCAAGGTGAAGGCGTATTTACGGGTGTTCCCGCTATTTTTGTCCGCTTACAAGTCTGCCCTGTTGGTTGCTCTTGGTGTGACACCAAACAAACTTGGACTGCTGAGCCTGAAAACTTAGTACCAATTAAAGATATCATGGCAAAAACAGGCGATTCGCCACTTTGGACAGAAATCACGGCCACTGACATCGTTCAATTGCTCAAAGACCAAAAATACACCGCCAAACATGTGGTTATTACCGGTGGTGAGCCTTGCTTATACGATCTACTGCCACTCACCGAACAATTAGAAGCCAATGGTTATTGTTGCCAAATTGAAACCAGTGGTACTGCAGACATCATCACAACAGAAAACACTTGGGTAACGGTATCACCTAAAATCAACATGAAAGGAAAGCGTGAAGTCTTAACTTCTGCATTAGCTCGTGCCAATGAAATTAAGCATCCTGTTGGCACCCAGAAAGACCTTGATGAGTTAGATACCCTATTAACAGGGAAAACACTGCGTAACGACGTCACCATCGCTTTGCAACCCATCAGTCAAAAGCCACGCGCCACTGAATTGTGTGTCAATACCTGCATTCAGCGTAATTGGCGCTTGTCGATTCAAACACACAAATACCTCGCTATAGCCTAATTGTGTTAGAACAAAAGACGAACCGCGTAAAAATTCGTCAATAGAACCACAGAAAACAAATCAGTAATGAAATTAATTACCTTGTCAGCTAACATCAAGCTTGATGACTGACGCGATACAGGTAATATTGCTCATTCACTACCAAATTGATCGCACAAATAGTGCCTCACGGAGAAGAATTTAAACATGACTTACGCGCCTGTAACAGACGTACTAAGCGGAAAGCTTGCGGTAGACAGTGAAATCACTGTACGCGGCTGGGTTCGCACACGTCGTGATTCCAAAGCTGGAATCTCTTTCCTTGCCATTTATGACGGCTCTTGTTTCGACCCGATTCAGGCCGTGGTCCCAAGTGAACTGAATAATTATCAAGACGAAGTTTTGAAATTAACTGCAGGTTGCTCTGTGGAAGTCACAGGTAAAATTGTTGACTCTCCAGCTGAAGGTCAAGCCTTTGAATTGGCGGCAACGAACGTTAAAGTTGTCGGTTGGGTAGAAGATCCAAATACTTACCCAATGTCAAAGACTCGCCACTCTATTGAGTACTTGCGTGAAGTTGCTCACCTGCGCCCACGTACTAACGTTATCGGTGCGGTTGCCCGTGTTCGAAACTGTTTATCTCAAGCCATTCACCGCTTTTACCACGAGCAAGGCTTCTTTTGGATGTCAGCACCTCTAATCACAGCGTCTGACTGTGAAGGTGCCGGTGAAATGTTCCGTGTTTCGACGTTAGACATGGCAAACATTCCAATGACAGACGAAGGCAAAGTCGATTACGACCAAGATTTCTTCGGTAAAGAAGCTTTCCTTACTGTATCCGGTCAATTGAATGCTGAAACTTATGCCTGTGCATTGAGCAAAGTCTACACCTTTGGCCCAACGTTCCGTGCAGAAAACTCAAACACCAGCCGCCATTTAGCGGAATTTTGGATGGTTGAGCCAGAGCTGGCTTTCGCAAACTTAGATGATGCAGCAAAACTGGCTGAAGACATGTTGAAATATGCCTTCAACGCGGTATTAACTGAGCGTCGTGATGATCTTGAGTTCTTCGCACAACGCATCAACAAAGAAGCGATTACTCGTTTAGAGCAATTCGTTTCTTCTGATTTTGCTCAAGTTGACTACACCGATGCGGTTGAAATTCTAAAAGCATCAGGTCGTAAGTTTGAATTTGATGTGGAATGGGGCATTGACTTATCTTCAGAGCACGAGCGTTACCTTGCTGAAGAGCACTTCAAAGCACCTGTAGTTGTGAAAAACTACCCGAAAGACATCAAAGCATTTTACATGCGCATGAACGAAGATGGTAAAACCGTTGCTGCAATGGACGTACTAGCACCTGGCATTGGTGAAATCATCGGTGGCTCTCAACGTGAAGAGCGTTTGGATATGCTAGACAAGCGCATTGAAGAGATGGGTCTAAACAAAGAAGATTTCTGGTGGTACCGTGATCTTCGTCGTTACGGCACAGTACCTCATGCTGGTTTTGGTTTGGGCTTTGAGCGTTTAGTTTCTTACGTTACAGGTATGACAAATATCCGTGATGTGATTCCATTCCCTCGCGCACCACGCAGTGCAAACTTCTAATCGAAGCAGAAGCACTTAAGAAAATAAAAGGCTAGCATTGCTAGCCTTTTTTTTATTTAGATTCAGTTGTCATAGAGTCTGTGTGTGTAAAACGTTTATCCATCCACGCTTTAAAAATAAACCCAATAAGAAAGGGCAACACACCCAATGCCAGATAAGGAGCATTAGCTTGAATATTGGCATCCATTGCACCATAAACAAAAATAATCGCTAATCCTCCCCAAATAATGGAAAAAATAGCACAAATAACAGACTGAATAACTTTTCCAGATTGAGCAGGCTTTGCCCACACACCAAAAATTAAACCGAATAAAATAAACAATACCGCAAAGACAACAAACATATTGACCTCAAAAAACCATTAGAACATCGACATTTTGAAGCGAATATCGCATCATATCGCTGCTTTATTCATCAACAGTTGAGCGATGTACCAATTGCAGACCTTGCAAAAAGTTACGTAACATTTGATCTTTACACTCACGATAATGCTTATTATCCGGTTTACGGAAAAATGAGCTCAACTCATGAGCACTAACGGTAAAATTAGCTAATGCCATCGTATCAATGATGTCATCTGATTTCATATTCATAGCAATACGCAATTTCATGAAAATTTGATTATTACTTAAACGACGTTCAGGCTCAGGTTGAGCACCTTCTTTTTTACCGCGCTTATCATTAATCAAACCATTCAAAAATACCGCCAAGTCACGATCGGTACATTTAACGAACGCAGGATCTTCATCTTTCTTCAACCAATTACTGACTTGCTCTCGCGTCACAACTTCGTCCGCCAAGCCAAAAATATCGATCATCTTTTGATCACCAAAATCGAAGGTATAACGTAGGCGACGCAAAATGTCGTTATTAATCATAAATCTATTACTCTATTTTAGTGGTACCACAATGACACCACAGACAGAACCTCGTATTTTATCAGACTCTGCCACGAATAGACGGAACAAAAGTAAAACAACACAGATAAAATGCAATAAAGCAGAGTAAAACCCTTTATAAACCCACTTATTCGATACATATAATTAAATAACAAGGTTATAAAAAATAAACTCGACCCTATTATTGTCAAACTTCTGTCACACAAGGTATAACTATAAGCATGATATTCTCATTGATTAACATGGATGGCTTTCTTAATGTTTGAAAAAATA
>CAMQZF010000102.1 GCA_947039525.1 uncultured Photobacterium sp.
TGAACCGTGCGTTGAAACAATCGCAGATCCAAATGCGCCGTAATAATCACACATGCCCCAAAGCGCAATGCCTTTTCCAAAGTGATAGCCTTCATCGGTCATAAATCCCTGACAAGAAGAGCACCCTAAAATTTGAGTATCAGGAAAGCATCGAGTTAATTCAAACTGAAGAATATCAATGTCGTATTCATGCGAAAAATACACAAGAATGACTTTAGGGTGGACGATTTTTTTTTGTAGTTGAGAGATTGCATCGATGATGGCGGATTTACTATCATCATGAGAGGAAACACTGGTTGCTATATCCATAAGGTCTTGCTTTGATTAAAGTTAATAATATCATTATGCTAATAATAGACGGAACTGAGCCGTAAACCCATTTTTATATGCGCTTTCGACCCAGTTATATATTGATATTGTTTACTTTTTTGCAATAAAGGTAGCGAATAACGTATTTTGGTTATATTTCATCTCAATTCCCCATTTCATTGTTTCATGCATACAAGATGGAACTTTAAAAGCTGAAACCCACTGGTTATCCTCTTTTTTAAATACCAAAGGAATACTCCCCATATTCATAGTAATTCCACTCAAAATGGCGGTCGGAGCCTGATCGGTTTCAACAGGAAGTTGAATGCTAATTTCTTGATTATATCTGGGGTAGTTATTTGATATCGTGACAGGGTAACTGTTGTTATTTTCTTTGTTTTCACATCTATATATCGATAACTCACATTGAGAGAGTGTCTGATTATGGGTTTGTTTCTGTTTATTTCTATCCATTCCCCAGAAAAAAGCACCGATTAAAACCGTTAATAAAATGGAAATTTGAATCAGTCTTCCTTTTGTTAATTTTTCAGCAGCCATGCAAGAACCTTATTTATCCATAAATTGAAAAGAAACGTGTATTACAAATGTTACGATTGAGTAATCACTTTGATTTAAGGGCGCTATAAATAACATTTCATTTACAGTATTATGCCATTGAATAGTGCCGATAATTTTAAAAAATGAACGATTTTATTTTTTAAAAATGTGTTTTGTGACCTCACAAGTACCAATATCGGCATGAATCACACGCAGTAACACAGGGATTTTGTGTGTTTATTAAAAATGGAAGCATGCCACATGATGAATAAGCAACAGACAGAAAGCTATAATTATACTGTCGTTAGGCAGTTCACCTTAGCAACGATATTATGGGGGATCGTTGGTATGTCACTGGGGTGTTTGATTGCTGCCCAGTTAGTTTGGCCCGCATTAAACTTTGATACACCTTGGTTGACTTACAGCCGATTACGACCATTACACACCAATATTGTTATTTTTGCTTTTGGCACTTGTGCCCTCTTTGCGACCTCTTACTATGTCGTACAAAGAACCTGTCAAACGACTCTCTTCTCTAAATGGTTAGCCAGTTTTACTTTTTGGGGATGGCAGGTCATCATTTTATCTGCCGTCATTTCATTACCGATGGGATGGACATCAGGCAAAGAATACGCGGAATTAGAATGGCCAATTGATATTGCCATTGCCATCATTTGGATTTCGTATGCCATTGTTTTCTTTGGTACGTTAATCAAAAGAACCACATCACACATCTATGTTGCCAACTGGTTTTTCGGGGCCTTTATTTTAACGGTTGCGGTTTTACACATTGTAAACAGCATGGCTGTGCCCGTTTCAATGACGAAGTCTTATTCTTTTTATTCTGGTGCGGTCGATGCAATGGTGCAATGGTGGTATGGGCACAATGCCGTTGGTTTTTTATTAACCGCCGGATTTTTAGGGATGATGTATTATTTTGTCCCTAAACAGGCAGGACGCCCCGTTTACTCTTATCGCCTATCGATTATTCATTTTTGGGCATTGATCTCATTATATATCTGGGCTGGTCCTCATCACTTACATTACACCGCTCTACCCGATTGGACACAATCTTTAGGCATGGTGATGTCATTAATTTTATTTGCGCCTTCATGGGGCGGAATGATCAACGGCATCATGACCTTATCCGGTGCGTGGGAAAAATTACGAGACGATGCTGTTTTACGATTTTTAGTGGTTTCTTTGTCTTTCTACGGAATGTCGACGTTTGAAGGACCAATGATGGCGATTAAAACAGTGAATGCATTATCGCATTATACCGATTGGACTATTGGTCATGTTCACTCCGGAGCATTAGGTTGGGTTGCTATGGTCACCATTGGTGCGCTTTATCATTTATTGCCTCGCCTTTATGGTCAACAACGCATGTATTCCGAAGCATGGATCCACGTTCATTTCTGGTTAGCTACTGTAGGAACCGTTCTTTATATTGTAGCTATGTGGATATCCGGAGTTATGCAAGGCATGATGTGGCGAGCCGTTAATGCTGACGGAACACTGACGTACAGCTTTGTTGAATCATTACAAGCCTCTTATCCATTTTATACCATACGATTTATTGGTGGTTTCATTTTCTTATCCGGCATGATTTTAATGGCCGTGAATACATACAAAACCATTCGAGCACCAAAAGAGAGTTTAAAGTTTGTAGAGCAAAATGCATAAGGATGTGCTGAGATGAAAAATCGTCATGAAATAATTGAAAAAAATGTGGGATTACTGGCGATATTAATCCTTGTGGGCATTAGCTTTGGTGCACTTGTCGAAATTACACCGTTGATGTACCAAGACCAAACGACTGAGCCAGTCGATAATTTAAAACCCTATACCGCCTTACAAATGGAAGGGCGTGACGTTTATATTCGAGAAGGATGTAATGTTTGTCACAGCCAAATGGTTCGCCCTTTCCGTTCTGAAACAGAACGTTATGGTCATTATTCGGTGGCGGGAGAAAGTGTTTGGGAGCACCCATTTTTATGGGGATCCAAACGAACGGGGCCTGATTTAGCCCGTGTTGGTGGTCGTTATTCGGATGAGTGGCACCGTGTTCACCTTCGGGATCCACGCCTTGTGGTTCCTGAATCGAATATGCCTGGTTTTCCCTGGTTAGAAACCAATGTATTAGACGGTGAATTAACGGCAAAAAAACTCACCACCTTTCGTGATAAGTTTGGCGTACCCTATTCTGATGATGATATCGCCAATGCAAAAACGAATGTACAAGGTAAAACTGAAATGGATGCCTTAGTCTCTTATTTGCAATCATTAGGGCATGCCATGCGTTAATTCAATTCGAAAGAATGCAATCAAAATAAAAGTTAACACGATAATTTGTTGGTGTTTACTATCGATAAGTTAAAAGGGATTAAGGGTCGCATATGGATATTGGTACGATACACAGCATTTGGACAGTATTATTGTTCGTCAGCTTTATTGGCATTGTTATCTGGGCTTACAGTAAGCGCCGCCATGCTGAATTTGAAGAAGCCGCTAATTTGGTTTTTGCCGATGACAATAAGAAGTTAAAAACATCCACCAGCAATAACGACAGGAGCTAGGACGCATGTCGAATTTTTGGAGTTTATGGATTGCGCTGATCACATTTTTTACCATTGCTGCTGTCAGCGCCATCTTATATTGGGCAAGCAAAAACAACACTGATATCAAAGAAGGCGAAGACATGGGGCACGAATACGATGGTATTCGAGAGCTCAATAACCCACTCCCTAAGTGGTGGTTTTACATGTTTATCGGCACAATTGTATTTAGTTTGTTCTATCTGGCACTTTTCCCCGGATTAGGGAACTTTAAAGGACTGCTTGGTTGGCAAAGTTCCGATCAAACCGTCAAGAACATGCAGGAATCAAAAGAAGCGATTGAGCAAGCCCAAAAAAATCAGCACTTAAATCAATACGCTCGTGAGTTAGATCAAGCAGATGTAAAATTCAGTGAATTATTCAAATCATTGGCGCAAGATGGCGATCAATTTCGCCCGATTGAAACCATTGCAGAAAATCAAGACGCTGTAAAAGTGGGTCAACGTTTGTTTTTACAAAACTGTGCTCAATGCCATGGTTCCGATGCTCGAGGTCAAGCTGGATTCCCCAATCTAACCGATCAAGATTGGTTATATGGCGGTGAAGCAGAAACCATTAAAGCGACGGTAATGCACGGTCGTCAAGGTGAAATGCCCGCTTGGGGAGACATGCTTGGCGAACAAGGGGTGGAAGAAGTCACCAGTTATGTTTTGAGTTTATCTGGAAGGAAAGTAAATACTAAAGATGCGTTTGCTGGAAAACAAAAGTTTGCCGTGTGCGCATCCTGTCACGGTACAGGTGGTACAGGAAATCCTGCCTTTGGCGCCCCTGATTTAACGGATAACACGTGGTTATACGGTGGGTCCCGTCGAGATGTTCAAGATACGATCATGTATGGACGCCAAGGCATGATGCCAGCATGGGACAGCATTTTAGGTGAGAAAAAAGTGCAGTTGATTTCCGCTTACGTTTGGCAACTAAGCCAAGAGAAAACAGTGAAGTAGCCCGCAATAACTGACCTCCATTTATCAATAAAACTATTTATAATGGAGGTTACTTTATCTTCTATGCACAATGAAAGGATGTCGTTATGCATAAATCCGATTCTGATTCAGCCCCTTGGTATCGCCAATTTTGGCTTTGGTTCATCATTGCCATTCCTTTAACTTCGATTACTTATACTTTAAGTGCTGTCTATCTCTTTTCACAAAATTCTGTTGATTTGGTTGCCGAAGATTATTATAAAAAAGGCAAAGCCATCAATTTGGATTTATCTAAATTAAAATACGCGGACAAATTAAAATTGGCGGCTAACTTATCTTTTCAAGATTCAGAAGGAACCTTGATTTTTGATAAAGGGACCTTATCCGCCTACCCACCATTAAGCATTATCTTTACTCATCGAACACTGGCCAATAAAGACTTTCAGCAGATGATTACGCCTGATCACAAAGGCGTCTATCGATTTAAAACATTGAATGCTATTACAGGTCCTTGGTTTATCAAGTTATCCACCTTTGAAAACATATGGGTACTCCAATCCGCCATTAATTTACCCACCAATCACGCCACATCCTTACAGGGTCATCGCTTATGACTCTATTCGCGTGTTTCCATTGTGGAGAGGATATTCAAACAACGGAACATTATTCCGTTCTGATTGGTGAAAAAGAACACCAGATGTGTTGTTTAGGATGTGAAGCCATCGCTCAAACGATTGTGGATAACGGTTTGAGCTCTTACTACGAATTTCGTACCGAGAATGCGGAAAAGTCGTCGATTATTCCAGATGAATTGCGACAGTTTGATTTGTATGATCATGAAGATATTGAAATAGACTTTGTCCGTTTTCAACAAAAGCATCAGCAAGATTATAAAGAAGTCACCCTCTCCATTGAGGGAATGGTGTGCTCTGCCTGTGCATGGTTATTAGAAACTCGATTAAACAACGAAAATGGCGTCGTTTGTTTTCGTGTGAATGCCTCTACAAATCGAGGATTGCTGTCTTGGGATCCTAACGAAACCAAGCTCAGTACGTTATTGCATTCCATTCATCAAATTGGTTATCGAGCATCCCCCTTTGAAGCAGATAAACAAGAAGCCCACTATCAAAAAATACTTCGCCAATATTTGTATCGCTTAGGTATTGCCGGTATTGCGACAATGCAAGTTATGATGATCGCCATTGCTCTATACTTTGAGGTATTTAGTGACCTCGATAGTGAATTTAAATCTTATTTACGGTGGGTTAGTGCTCTCTTTGCTACCCCCGTTTTGATGTACTCGGCTTTTCCTTTTTATCAAAATGCTTGGCGCAGTTTAAAAGCAAGAACATTAAGTATGGATGTCCCCGTATCTCTTGCCTTGTTGTTTGCGTATATTGCCAGTTTATACGCGACATGGTTTGAACAAGGAGAGGTGTTTTTTGAGTCCATTTCGATGTTTACCTTTTTCTTATTAATTGGACGATATTTAGAACTTCGCGCCCGCCATGTCTCTGCTGCATTCAGCGCAAACTTATTAAAATTAATTCCAGCAATGGCAACCTTATCTAACGGTGAAGCCATTGCCGTAAAACGATTATGTGTCGGCGATACCATCATAGTGAAAGCCGGTGACACTGTCCCTGCTGATGGGGTTATCACGACAGGAACAACACAACTAAACGAATCCATGCTTACGGGAGAGTCACGTTTAATCTCAAAGACAACAAGAGATACTGTCTTTACCGGAACCATTAACACTCATGATGTCATTACCGTCACAATAACCACGAAAAAGAATGACTCTTTATTGGCGAGAATCATTCAATGGCAAGACGAAGCTCACGTGGATAAACCAAAAATCGTGTTACTTGCCGATGCTGTGGCTCGTTATTTTGTGTTTTTTATCTTAGTCATCGCATCCGTGACATTCAGCGTATGGTTTACCTTAGATCCCGACCAAGCCTTATGGGTGACTTTATCTGTGCTGGTGGCAACTTGCCCTTGTGCATTATCCCTTGCGACACCGACAGCATTAACTAGCGCCACTTCGCGCTTAAGTAAAATGGGGATCTTATTAAAACACGCCCATGTGCTGGAAACTTTATGTCGTATTAACCATGTTATCGTCGATAAAACCGGCACCCTAACACAAGGAAATGTAAAGATTATACGTACGGATATTTTTGATAAAACGTATGATGAAAACACGATTTTGAACTTTGCAGCAGCATTAGAAAAACACGCTAATCATCCAATCGCACACGCTTTTTCAAACCATTTAACCATCAGCTCATCACTGACTTCGTCAAAAATTGAAACATCTAATATCACCAATCATTTAGCGCAAGGTGTTCAAGGACAAATAAACGGACAAACATGGCGCATTGGCCATGCACAATTTTCTTGCCCAAGTCACCAAAAGAACAACTCTTATTCTGTTTGGTTAAGTTGCGAGTATGCCCCAATAGCCGCTTTTGTTTTGGATGATCCGTTACGCCCAGACAGTCAACGTTTTATTGAGTATTGCCGAAAGGCTAAACTGTCCGTCTCTATGCTCACAGGCGACCACTCTCATCACGCACAGGCCATCGGAAATCAAGTCAACATTCACGAAATCCACAGTGGCATGACGCCAGAAGGAAAATTAGCTTACTTACGACAATTACCTACCAGCGATATCACATTAATGATTGGGGATGGGATGAATGATGCGCCTGTTTTGGCTGGAGCTCATTTATCCGTCAGCATGGGCAGCGGTACTGATTTGGCAAAGTCTTCAGCCGATATTGTCCTCTTACGCGATCAGCTCTCTTCATTGATCATCGGTCAACAATTGGCTTTAAAAACCAAACGCATCATTCAACAAAATTTAGCGTGGGCATTAGGGTATAACCTGATTATCTTACCGTTAGCGGTCTGTGGTTTAGTACCGCCTTATTTAGCCGTCGTGGGGATGTCGTTAAGTTCACTCATTGTCGTCGGAAACTCGTTGAGGTTATTGAAATGAGCAGCTTGTATTTACTCATTCCGATCGCAATCATTTTTGTGATCATTGCGATCGTTATTTTTATTTGGGCCGTCACCACCGATCAATTTGAAGATTTAAATCGTCAAGGTGCGAATATTCTATTTGATGATGAACATCATGCCCGCAAAGATCCACAAAATAACCACGGAAATCATGATGAGCATAAATCATGAATAATATTGAATTATACGGCGCATTTTTAATTGGTTTGTCTGGCGTCAGCCATTGCATGGGAATGTGTGGTGGCATTGCCACCAGCATGGCCTCTTTATCAGAAAAAAAATATGGGTTGATCGTTTATCATCTTGGGCGACTCAGTTCTTACACCATCGCAGGAATGCTGATTGCTGGTGCCTTTTCTTCTCTACTGACACTCAGTCAAATTGCCCCGCTATTAACGGGCTTACGATTCTTTGCCGGCATCATGATGATTATCGTGGGCTGTTATTTATTAGAGTGGGGAACTTGGTTGCTCTGGTTCGAGAAAGGTGGGCGTTCTCTGTGGCGATATTTATCACAATGGAATGCCCCTATTTTACGTTTGTCTGGGTATAAAAAGCAGTTCTTTCTCGGCATGTTATGGGGCTGGCTACCTTGTGGATTGGTTTACTCTTCACTCAGTTGGGCAGCGGTGTCTGGCAATGTTTGGTCTGGGGGCGGTTTAATGTTTGCTTTTGGATTGGGCACTTTACCCGCTCTTTTGGCTGTGGGGCAGCTAACCAAAAGCGTTATTTCATTAGGGCGCTCCTTATGGTTCAAACGATTAAATGCCTTACTTCTGTTCGGATATGGTTTCCACACCTTATATGTTGCTATCAAATACACATTTTAGCTTTAGATTTTATCGTCATTCCGCTTTTGGATGTGATAAAATATTGACATAAATCAATTTGGCTAAAGTAAATTATGATATCAGACAAAATTGTCGCTAAACGCATTCAGTCCGGTGGGTGTGCTATTCATTGTCAAGATTGCAGTATCAGTCAGTTATGCATTCCTTTTACCTTAGATGAATCTGAGCTTGATCAACTGGATCGCATCATTGAACGTAAAAAGCCCATTCAAAAAGGTCAAGAACTGTTCAAAGCTGGTGATGAGTTGAAATCATTATACGCGATACGTTCTGGCACCATAAAAAGTTACACCATCACAGAACAAGGTGATGAGCAGATCACCGCTTTTCATCTTGCGGGAGATTTGGTGGGTTTTGATGCGATCAATGACATGGAGCACCCAAGTTTTGCTCAATCATTAGAAACCGCAATGGTTTGTGAGATCCCTTTTGATGTATTGGATGAACTTTCAGGTAAAATGCCCAAACTTCGCCAACAATTAATGCGTTTAATGAGTAATGAAATCAAAGGCGATCAAGAAATGATTTTATTGCTCTCAAAGAAAAATGCCGAAGAGCGTCTTGCTGCTTTTATGTATAATTTATCGGTGCGTTTTTCTCAACGTGGCTTCTCACCAAGAGAGTTTCGCTTAACCATGACTCGTGGCGACATCGGCAATTATTTAGGGTTAACCGTAGAGACCATAAGTCGACTGCTTGGACGCTTCCAAAAAGCGGAGATTTTGAACGTAAAAGGCAAATACATTACGATAATTGACCATGTTCAGTTAGCCAAATTAGCGGGCATTACCCCAAAAAATTGCAACATGTAAATAAAAGAACGATGGAATCTACTTTCATCGTTCTTTTGTCTCATTATTTATCATTCTCTCCTATGATTAGTATTAGCAACGGAATGCTGGTGGTTTTAGGAGAAAAATATGGCTCAATACAAAAAAATATTGGTGATCGCGGATCCCGATCAGGAAGATCAACCCGCTCTTAAGCGCGCTTTAGACTTAGCAAAAAAATCCGATGAGCCGATTGCTATTACTGTCTTTTTGGCTATTTATGATTTCTCTTACGAACTGACGTCAATGTTATCCAGTGATGAACGACACGCAATGAGGCGTGGCGTTTCAATGCAGCGTGAAAAGTGGTTAAACGACATCATCTCTAAGCACTACAGTCATAGTCAACCGATTGATCTTATTGTTATTTGGCATAATCGTGCT
>CAMQZF010000103.1 GCA_947039525.1 uncultured Photobacterium sp.
AAAAAACCAGAATAGGACAATCAGCTTAGTTTATTCAGCAAAAAAAAAGCGACCTATTAAGGTCGCCTTTATGTATCATAATTCGATCAACGAGATCGCTTGGTTAACTCTATAACACGAAGCTGTGCGATGGCTTTTGCCAAATCACTGGCTGCTTGTGCAAAGTCAACATCACCATGTTGATTATGGATACGCTCTTCCGCTTGACGTTTCGCTTCTTCTGCTTTCGCTGTGTCCAAATCATCACCTCGAATCGCGGTATCCGCCAAGATCGTAACCGTTCCCGGTTGAACCTCTAACATACCACCAGAGAGGTAAATAATCTCTTCACCACCGTGAAGCTTGGTAATGCGAACCATGCCAGGTTTGATCGACGTCAACAATGGTGTGTGACCAGCATGAATGCCGAGTTCACCCTCACTGCCCGTTACTTGAATGTTTTCAGCGCGACCAGAAAATAATCGTTTTTCTGCACTAACAACGTCCAAATGAAACGTGATTGCTGCCATGTCATCTCCTAATTCGCTTACAGCGATTTAGCTTTCTCTAGTACGTCTTCAATCGCACCGCAGTACATAAATGCCTGCTCAGGAATATCATCGTATTCACCAGATAATAAACCTTTAAAACTGCGCAATGTGTCTTTTAGAGAAACATAAATACCAGGGTCACCCGTAAAGACTTCTGCAACGTGATAAGGCTGCGTTAAGAAGCGCTCAATTTTACGAGCACGAGAAACAGTTTGTTTATCGCCTTCAGATAACTCATCCATACCCAAAATCGCAATGATGTCCTTTAGCTCTTTGTAACGTTGCAAGGTTGCTTGCACGCCACGTGCTAAATCATAATGCTCTTGACCAACCACTAAAGGATCTAACATACGAGACGTTGAATCCAATGGATCGATAGCTGGGTATAAACCGAGAGATGCAATTTGACGAGACAATACGATGGTTGCATCTAAGTGAGCAAACGTCGTTGCAGGCGATGGATCCGTTAAATCATCGGCAGGTACGTAAACCGCTTGAACCGAAGTAATTGATCCTGCATGGGTTGATGTAATACGCTCTTGCAATACACCCATTTCCTCAGCCAATGTTGGCTGATAGCCTACGGCTGATGGCATACGACCCAACAAAGCTGAAACTTCTGTTCCCGCAAGGGTGTAACGGTAAATGTTATCGATGAAAAGAAGAACATCACGCCCTTCATCACGAAAACGCTCAGCCATTGTCAAACCAGTTAAAGCAACACGTAAACGGTTACCCGGTGGCTCGTTCATCTGGCCATAAACCATGGCTACTTTCGATTCTGACGGGTTTTCAATATTTACAACGCCAGCTTCCTGCATCTCATGATAGAAATCATTACCTTCACGAGTACGCTCACCAACACCAGCAAAAACGGATAAACCAGAGTGTTTCAATGCGATGTTATTGATTAATTCCATCATGTTGACGGTTTTACCAACACCAGCACCACCAAACAGACCGATTTTACCACCCTTAGCAAAAGGACAAATCAAATCAATAACTTTTACGCCAGTTTCCAACATTTCAGTTTGATTTGATTGTTCTTCATAGCTTGGTGCTGAACGGTGAATAGAATAACGTTCTTCTTCGCCAATCTCACCACACTCATCAATTGGCTGCCCAAGAACGTTCATGATACGTCCTAATGTTGCAGTACCAACGGGCACTTCAATTGGTTTACCTGTATTTGTTACCGATAATCCACGGCGTAATCCATCGGAGCTTCCCATTGCGATACCACGAACAACACCACCACCTAGTTGCTGTTGAACTTCCAGTACTAATGTACCGTTTTCTTTGGCATCAACGTGCAAAGCATCGTATACCTTAGGTACCGAATCTTGCGGAAACTCGACGTCGACTACCGCACCAATGATCTGTACGATCTTACCTGTAGCCATCGTTAATCCTCTAAACTAGTTATTCTTTGCCTTAAACAGCAGATGCACCAGAAACAATTTCTGAAAGTTCTTGGGTAATTGCAGCCTGACGGGCTTTGTTATACACCAATTGCAATTCATCAATAATGTCACCAGCATTATCGGTCGCAGCTTTCATCGCGACCATTCGTGCAGCTTGCTCACATGCTAAGTTTTCTACCACGCCTTGATACACTTGTGACTCAACGTATCGAACTAATAATGTATCTAATAAGGCTTTCGGCTCAGGTTCATAAATGTAATCCCAAGCATGGGCACGCTGCATTTCTTCATCTTCTGACTTAGGTAAAGGCAGTAATTGATCGATCACTGGCTCCTGAACCATAGTGTTTATAAACTTGTTATAAACTAAATACAGGCGATCCAATTGACCTTCATCGTATTTTTTCAACATAACGCCAACGGTACCAATCAACTCATCAACAGTTGGCTTGTCACCAAGTCCGGAAACTTGTGCAACAACATTTCCGCCATAACTATTGAAAAAAGAGGTTGCTTTAGAACCGATAACAGCAAGATCGACATCAGAACCTTGCTGACCACCAGAATTCATGGTGTTTAAGGCTTTTTTAAACAAGTTAATGTTTAAACCACCACATAAACCACGATCTGTTGAAATAATGATATAGCCTACACGCTTGGCTTCACGATCCTTAAGATAAGGGTGCTTATACTCAAGGCTGCCAAGAGCGATATGACCGATCACTTTGCGCATGGTTTCAGCGTATGGGCGAGATGAAGACATCGCTTCTTGCGTTTTACGCATTTTCGATGCCGCAACCATTTCCATTGCTTTTGTGATTTTCTGTGTATTTTTAACACTTCCAATCTTACTACGTATTTCTTTTGCGCCGGCCATCATTACTCTCCGTTAGAAGGTGATCGATAACGATCACCTACCAATTACCAAGTCTGGGTCGCTTTGAAATCTTCCATCAGTTTGACGAACTGAGTTTCAACTTCGTTATTCCACGCGCCCGTTTCATCAATATGAGCAACAAGCTCAGCATGTTGACCTTTGGCATAAGACAGTAATGCAGCCTCAAAATTACCTAATGATGAAATTTCAACATCACGTAGGAAGCCTTTTTCTGCCGCAAAAATAACTACAGCTTGTTCAAAAACAGACATTGGAGCGTACTGCTTCTGCTTCATTAGCTCAGTTACTTTTTGACCATGATCCAACTGTTTCTTTGTTGCTTCATCCAGATCCGATGAAAATTGAGCAAAAGCGGCCAACTCACGATATTGCGCAAGTGCCGTTCGAATACCACCAGAAAGTTTCTTAATGATTTTCGTTTGAGCAGCACCACCAACACGAGAAACAGAAATACCAGGATCAACAGGTGGACGAATACCTGCATTGAATAATTCTGTTTGTAAGAAAATTTGACCATCAGTAATGGAAATCACGTTCGTTGGAACGAAAGCAGAGACATCACCCGCTTGAGTTTCAATGATTGGTAACGCTGTTAATGAACCGGTTTTACCCGTTACTTCACCGTTAGTGAATTTCTCTACATATTTCTCACTCACTCGAGATGCACGCTCTAATAAACGAGAGTGTAAATAGAAAACATCCCCAGGGAATGCTTCACGACCCGGTGGGCGGCGCAATAATAATGAAATTTGACGATAAGCGACTGCTTGCTTAGTTAAATCATCATAGACGATTAAAGCATCTTCACCGCGATCTCGGAAATATTCACCCATAGCACAGCCAGAGTAGGGTGCTAAATATTGAAGAGCTGCTGCTTCAGAAGCTGTAGCAACCACAACAATGGTGTTTTCTAATGCACCATGCTCTTCCAATTTACGAACAACGTTTGCAATGGTTGATGCCTTCTGACCAATCGCAACATAAACAGAATAAATACCAGAATTTTTCTGATTGATGATGGCATCAATAGCAAGTGCTGTTTTACCTGTTTGACGATCCCCAATGATCAACTCACGCTGACCACGACCAATTGGAATCATTGAGTCAACGGCTTTATAACCCGTTTGTATGGGCTGATCGACAGATTTACGATCGATAACACCAGGTGCGATAACTTCAACAGGTGAAAACGTTTCAGTTTCAATTGGGCCTTTACCATCAATTGGCTCACCCAATGTATTCACAACTCGACCCAGTAAAGCTGGACCTACAGGTACTTCTAAAATACGCCCTGTACCGGTGACTTTCATGCCTTCTTGTAGGTCAGCATAAGGTCCCATTACAACAGCACCGACAGAATCACGCTCAAGGTTTAATGCTAGAGCATAACGTCCGCCTGGTAATTCAATCATTTCACCTTGCATGACATCAGCAAGGCCATGGATACGAAGAATACCATCACTTACAGAGATAATGGTTCCTTCATTACGTGCTTCACTTACAACGCTAAATTTTTCAATACGCTGTTTGATCAATTCACTAATTTCTGTGGAATTCAGTTGCATGCGCCAATTCCCCTAATCAAGACTGCAAAGTATCGTTCAGGCGCTTTAATTTTCCTCGCACTGAATTATCGATGACTAAGTCTCCGGCTCTAATTACAACCCCAGCAATCAGGGTCTCGTCTACACTGCAATTCAGCTTAATATTACGCTCAAGACGACGCTCCAGCTTTTCACCTATTGCTGTAAGCTGATCATCGCTCAATGCTATCGCAGAGATAACTTCAACTTCGATGGTCTTTTCATGTTCATGTTTTAATAACATGAATTGCTCACAGACTTGAGGTAAAGCTTTTAAACGACCGTTCTCAGCCATAACCTTTATCAGGTTTTGACCATACTCATCAAACTGCTCACCACAAACTGACATAAAGATTTCAGTCAATTTTCCAGCTGCGAAACCAGCATCAAGAATATCTTGAATGTCTTTATTCTTAACGACTTCTGCGGCAAACATAAGCATTTCACTCCAAGGAGCTAATGCTTTTTTCTCAAGAGCAAAATCAAAGGCTGCTTGCGCGTAGGGGCGGGCGATAGTAGTCAACTCAGACATGTTCTAGCCCCTTATCTCACAATTCTGCAGTGACTTTGCGAAGGAAGTCATCATGCGCATCTTTATCGATACTACGCTCAATGATTTTCTCTGCACTGATCACAGCCAAAGTAGCCACTTGTTTTCTTAAATCATCACGAGCACGATTACGCTCAGATTCAAGCTCTGCTTGACCTTGAGCTAAAATTTTCTCTCGTTCAGACACGGCTTCTGCTTTTACTTCTTCTAAAATTTGAGCTTTACGCTTATTAGCTTGCTCAATAATTTCAAAAGCAGCTTTTTTAGCTTCTTTCAGTTGTTCAGAAGCATTCGCTTGCGCCAGGCTCAGATCTTTGGCAGCGCGATCCGCTGCTGCCAAACCGTCAGCAATTTTTTTCTGACGCTCTTCAATCGCTGCCATGATCGGTGGCCATACATATTTCATGCAGAACACAACGAAAATGAAAAATGCGATTGCCTGACCCAGCAAGGTTGCATTCATATTCACAATTGCATCTCCTTAAAAAGGGTTGCTATGGGTCGAATGGTACGTGTCATTAACCGCCTAATTGGGCAACAAATGGGTTTGCGAATGTGAATAGTAGCGCAATAACAATACCGATCATTGGAACCGCATCGAGCAAACCAGCAATAATGAACATCTTAACTTGTAGCATTGGTGCCATTTCAGGTTGACGAGCTGCGCCTTCTAGGAATTTACCGCCTAAAAGAGCAAAACCAATCGCCGTACCAAGTGAAGCAAGACCTACAATGATGCCCACGGCAATTGCAGAAAAGCTTAATATAGTTTCCATCACTATCTCCAGTTATTGTTGTTGGCTAAAATGCCAGTAAAAATTATAAAACCACGATCTTAAATATTAATGATTATCTTCATGCGCCTGAGACAGATACACAATGGTTAACATCATAAATACAAAAGCTTGAATCGTAATGACTAAGATGTGGAAAATACCCCAAGGCACCGCACCTAGCCATTGAGCCCACCACGGCATCAATGCCGCAATTAGAATAAACACCACCTCGCCCGCAAACATGTTGCCGAATAAACGCATACCTAACGAAATTGGCTTAGCCAATAATGAAACTAACTCAAGTAATAAGTTAAATGGAATCATAATTGGATGATTAAACGGATGAAGCGCTAACTCTTTGGCAAAACCCAGTAAGCCTTTTATTTTAATGCTGTAGTAAATCATTAAAGCAAAGACACCAAGTGCCAAGGACATGGTGATATTTACATCTGTGGTTGGAACTACCCTTAAATAAGGAATTCCAAGCCAATGCTCTGCTGGATAAGGAATAAAGTCGATAGGGACTAAATCCATCAAGTTCATTAAGAAAATCCAACAGAAAATGGTTAATGCTAATGGGCCAATTACTGGATTACGTCCATGAAAAGTATCTTTCACGTTGGTATCCACAAATTCCACTAACATTTCCACGAAACATTGAAGTTTCCCTGGAACACCCGAAGTCGATTTTTTTGCGACTACACGAAATAAACCTAAGAATAGGCATCCGATCAAGACGGAAAAAAACAGACTATCAATATTAACCGACCAGAACCCATCACCGCCCACTGTCATATTTGTCAAATGGTGAGTAATGTATTCAGACGGTGTAAGCGCTTGACCTGGCGCAGCCATAACTCGTCCTATTTGTTGTTGTTAATGAATAAAACCGGCGCAAAAGTATTGACACCCAGAGCCAGCAAATAGGTCAGTTGGAGAGGCTTAAGAGCCAGCCCTCCATACAGGTAAACAGCAGCAAATAGTATGACTGTAATCAGTATTTTTAATACTTCACCACCAAATATGGAGGCCATGATCAATTTCGCTTTACGTGCGCCACTGAACAAAAAAGCACAAAAGGCAAAAGCGGAATTGGCTATGATAAAAATACCGCCACCAATTAATGCAGAAATGCCTGATTGAACATCAACAGACACAATTGCAAACATTGCTGCTATCAAAACAACGCCTATCTGTAAACACAACAACCGTTTCGCTAATTGGCGCCCTGGTTGCACAAGCGTTGATACCATGTATTTGTTCCTCAAATCCGTTTCAACACAAAAATGTAAGGAAACAGTGAAAATTATACGGTTGGCATGATTGAATGCAATTCTCTTTCAACACAAATTTCACTAATTCATTACAACACTTTAACTTGATCACAAGAATTAAAAAGATTCTTATATTTTTACATTTTCAGTGATTTGTAATACTAAGATCCCAATTGAGAACTTAATGATCATAAAAACAGGATCTGAAAAATAAACATAATGAGTCATTAATATAACGAATAAAAACTAAATTAAACCTGAACTCATTCATTTAAGTCGACCAATATGCCAATCCTTGTTTTGAAAGACTATGATTGATGCCACATTTTTAAATAACTTTTTTTCCATTTTTGTTAAAAAGTAAGAAAAAAAGGCATTTTCCAACATCAATTAGTTTCATAAATGAATCATTACATTTCTATTTTACCTATAATATCAAAAAAATCCTTTTTTACTCATAAAAAAAGGCAAATCTCTTAAGAGATTTGCCTTTTTTAGGATTTTATAGTTTTATTATTTCTTTTCTTTAATAACCACTAAATGCCGTTCGCCATCTAATTCAGGAATTGACAAGGGCAATACCGATTGCACTTCACACCACTCAGGTAATAAATCAATTTCTTCTTGGGAACACTGCCCTTTTAACGCATAAAATACACCGCTATTGGCATTAGGAAGATGACGGCACCAAGTCACCATATCGGTCATTGAAGCAAATGCTCGACTTAATACGGCATCAAAGCCGACTTCCGGAAGAAATAACTCAACTCGACTTTGTACTGGCGTTACGTTTTCAATCTTGAGCTCGTGAATCACTTGACGAATAAATCGAATTCGCTTTCCAAGACTGTCTAAAAGAGTGAATGATTTATTGGGATTCATAATAGCTAAAGGAATACCTGGTAATCCAGGTCCTGTACCTACATCAATAAAATTATCACCTTGTAAGTAAGTACTTACTACAAGACTGTCCATAATGTGCTTAATAAGCATTTCATTAGGATCTCGAACGGATGTTAGGTTATATGCCTTATTCCATTTATCCAATAATTTAACGTATCCAACTAATTGAGATATTTGTAAGTCAGTTACAATTAATGATGTTTGAGCTATTAAATTACGTAAGCGCTGTTCCAAGATATTATTCTCCTTTCTTTAATAGACCGTGTTTTTTTAAATACACCAGTAATAAAGAAATTGCCGCAGGCGTAATGCCTGAAATACGAGAAGCAATACCAATGCTACTTGGCTTAGCATCATTCAATTTTGTGATCACCTCGTTAGATAATCCTTTGACATCGGAATACTCTAAATCTGCAGGCAGCTTTGTATTTTCATGACGTAAAGATTTTTCAACTTCTTCTTTTTGGCGATCAATATAACCTTGGTATTTCACTTGAATTTCAACTTGCTCACGTGCTTCAATATCATGATGAGCAGGCCCAAATTCAGTAATGTTCGTTAAAGTTTCATACGTTACTTCAGGACGACGTAATAAATCTTCACCATTAGCTTCACGAACAATGGGAGAAGTTAGAATTTTATTTAATTCTTCAACTGCTGAAGAGTTTGAATGAACCCAAATTTCTTTTAAACGTTGACGCTCACGCTCCATGTTTTCCATTTTTTCATTAAAACGTGTCCAACGAAGATCATCAACTAAACCTAGGTTACGACCAATTTCAGTCAAACGTATATCAGCATTATCTTCACGTAATAATAAGCGATATTCTGCTCGTGACGTAAACATACGATAGGGTTCTTTTGTACCAATTGTGGATAAGTCGTCAATTAGTACGCCAATATAAGCTTGGTCGCGACGAGGGCTCCAACCTTCTTTTCCTTGCGTTTGCAATGCGGCATTAAGACCAGCGAGCAAACCTTGAGCGGCAGCCTCTTCATAGCCCGTAGTACCGTTAATTTGACCAGCAAAGAACAAACCTTTGATAAATTTATTTTCAAACGTTTGCTTTAAATCACGAGGATCAAAGAAATCGTACTCAATGGCATAACCTGGACGAATAATCTCGGCATTCTCAAAACCTTTCATTGAACGCACAATTTGCATTTGGACGTCAAACGGTAAGCTGGTTGAAATGCCATTAGGATATAACTCGTGTGTTGTTAAGCCTTCTGGTTCAATAAAAATTTGATGACTGTTTTTATCAGCAAAGCGCATTACCTTATCTTCGATAGATGGGCAATAACGAGGACCTATGCCTTCAATCACACCTGAATACATTGGACTGCGATCCAAGTTATTACGAATTACATCGTGTGTTTTTTCGTTAGTGTGAGTGATGTAACAAGGGATCTGACGAGGATGATCCTCTGCTTTTCCCATGAAAGAAAAGACAGGCGTTGGATTATCACCGTGTTGTGCTTCTAGTTGTGAAAAATCAACACTGCGTGCATCAATACGAGGTGGCGTGCCTGTTTTTAATCGACTA
>CAMQZF010000104.1 GCA_947039525.1 uncultured Photobacterium sp.
CAACGCACGGGCAACCCTATTGAATGGGAAAGCGGGCGTGACGTCTGGTGGAATGACATCACCTCTCCCGCTTCCAATCATTGCCCACCCGAAGAAATGAATGCTGAGGATCCCCTATTCATCCTTTATACCTCAGGATCAACAGGTCAACCTAAAGGGGTCTTACACACGACTGGCGGTTACCTTGTCTATGCAACAATGACATTCAAATACGTCTTTGATTATCAAGAAGGGGAAGTCTATTGGTGTACAGCCGATGTCGGTTGGATCACCGGTCACAGCTATTTGGTTTATGGGCCATTAGCGAATGGTGCAACGACGCTATTATTTGAAGGTGTACCTAACTACCCAAACACAGCTAGAATGAGTGAAGTTGTTGATAAGCATCAAGTTAACTTGTTATATACGGCTCCTACTGCTATCCGTTCACTGATGGCCAAAGGCGATGAAGCTACCGCTGGAACACATCGTTCTTCACTTCGGGTCTTAGGCTCGGTCGGTGAGCCTATTAATCCAGAAGCATGGGAATGGTACTACAACAAAATAGGCGATGCGCGATGCCCTATTGTTGATACTTGGTGGCAAACTGAAACTGGCGGTATTTTAATTACCCCATTACCTGGTGCAACGGCATTAAAGCCTGGTTCAGCAACCCGTCCTTTCTTTGGTGTTCAACCTGCACTG
Source organism: uncultured Photobacterium sp. (assembly GCA_947039525.1). GTDB lineage: Bacteria > Pseudomonadota > Gammaproteobacteria > Enterobacterales > Vibrionaceae > Photobacterium. The sequence goes on from CAMQZF010000104.1 coordinate 685, forward strand.
GTGGATAATTTAGGCAATATTCAAGAAGGTACCACTGAAGGCAATTTGGTTATCGTCGATTCTTGGCCAGGACAAATGCGTACTTTATGGGGCGATCACGAACGCTTTGAACAAACCTACTTCTCAACCTTCCATGGTATGTATTTCACCGGAGATGGTGCACGTCGTGATGAAGACGGTTATTACTGGATCACTGGACGTGTCGATGATGTATTAAATATCTCTGGGCACCGAATGGGTACAGCCGAAATAGAATCAGCCTTAGTTGCCTTTGATAAAATTGCAGAAGCGGCCGTTGTTGGTGTCCCTCACAATATAAAAGGACAAGCAATTTACGCCTACATTACCTTAAATGATGGTGAAGAACCGTCAGCCGAATTACATAAGGCCGTCAAAGATTGGGTGCGTAAAGAAATTGGTACAATAGCGACCCCAGACTATTTACATTGGACTGGTGCTTTACCAAAAACACGCTCAGGCAAAATTATGCGTCGAATTTTAAGAAAAATTGCTACTGGTGATACGGGAAATTTGGGTGATACATCCACATTAGCGGATCCAAGCGTGGTTGATTCATTGATAAAAGAAAAGAACACGATCATCTAATTTATCGTCTTACTCTTTTCTACTTTAAGGCCAGTCAATTCATTTCATTGTCTGGCTTTTCTTTTTCTTGATCTTCAGAACATCACAGTCGTAACTTATTTCAATTGAATGATTTTTAAGTAAAAAAATTTCGTATTCTTTTGATCTCCCTTCCATCCTTTTAATTGGATTTGCGAAATCGATATAAGCAGATTACGTTCATGCAGAGTAAAATGAACTTCTGGTATCATTTTGCCTCTAACTTACACAATGCATTTTATTCAGAGTGATTTTAATAATTTTCGCTGATTAGACCAGTATTTTGCTGCGATTTGCGCTGAATTCACTATAATTGCACCACAAATCAAATTGGATTGCATTCAAACGAACACAAGGATACAGTGTGACACATAATATCGCATTGTTTGATTTTAGCCTCACGTTACAGTGAAAGAAGCCTCATATGTCGACTTTTAAACGCATTTTATTAGTAAATGGTCCAAATTTAAATTTACTCGGTGCTAGAGAGCCCACACATTATGGTCAACACACGTTACAAGGCATTGTTGAACAATTAACGACGCAAGCCCAACAACACGATGTGATCTTAGATCATATTCAATCCAATGCGGAATTTGAGTTGATTGATGCGATTCATCAAGCACAACACTCAGTGGATTTTATTATCATTAATCCAGCCGCATTCACTCATACCAGTGTCGCTTTACGTGACGCGTTATTGGCAGTAGACATTCCTTTTATCGAAGTGCATTTGTCTAACGTACATGCCAGAGAGCCCTTTCGCCATCATTCGTATTTCTCCGATAAAGCCATCGGTGTGATTTGTGGTTTGGGTGCTGATGGGTATGAGTTTGCCTTAAATGCAGCGATTCGACGCTTGCATATTACTCAATGAACAACAATAAAGAGAAAGAGTCATGGACATTCGTAAAATCAAAAAGCTAATTGAATTGGTTGAAGAGTCGGGTATTGCTGAGTTGGAAATCTCAGAAGGCGAAGAATCAGTACGCATCAGCCGTTCTGTTGCTCCAACAGCAGCTTATTCAATGCCAATGATGAACACCATGCCACAAATGGCAGCTCAAGCTATGCCAGCTGCAGCACCTATGGCTTCAGTAGCCCCTGTTGCTGAAGCGCCAGTTGCCGCACCAGTGATCTCTGGTCACAAAGTATTGTCACCAATGGTTGGTACTTTCTACCGCGCACCAAGCCCTGAAGCCAAATCTTTCGTTGAAGTTGGTCAAAGTGTCAACGTTGGCGATACCTTATGTATTGTTGAAGCAATGAAAATGATGAACCAAATTCAAGCAGACAAAGCGGGCGTTGTGACTGCAATCCTTGCGGAAAGTGGTGATCCAATCGAATTTGATCAACCTCTTGTTATCATTGAGTAACAAAAGGAATTGTTATGTTAGATAAATTAGTTATTGCCAACCGTGGTGAAATTGCACTGCGTATTTTACGTGCGTGTAAAGAACTGGGTATCAAAACCGTTGCGGTTCACTCATCAGCAGACAGTGATTTAAAACACGTTTTGCTTGCCGATGAATCCGTTTGTATCGGTCCTGCTCGTGCTATCGACAGCTACTTAAACATACCTCGTATTATCAGTGCTGCTGAAATTACTGGATCAGTCGCGATTCACCCTGGTTACGGCTTTTTAGCTGAGAATGCTGATTTTGCAGAACAGGTTGAACGTTCTGGCTTTATTTTTGTTGGTCCAACCGCAGAAACCATTCGATTAATGGGTGACAAAGTGTCTGCCATTCATTCAATGAAAAAAGCCGGTGTACCTTGTGTACCGGGATCAGATGGCCCATTGGGCGATGATATTGAGAAAAACCGTGCCATTGCAAAACGCATCGGTTATCCGGTAATCATTAAAGCCTCTGGCGGCGGCGGCGGTCGTGGTATGCGTGTGGTTCGTGATGATGAACATTTGATCGAATCGATTGAAATGACACGTGCAGAAGCCAAAGCAGCGTTCAATAATGATGTCGTTTACATGGAGAAATACCTAGAAAACCCACGTCATATTGAAGTACAGATTATTGCTGATGGTCAAGGTAATGCGATTCACCTTGGCGAGCGAGACTGTTCAATGCAGCGTCGCCACCAAAAAGTGGTTGAAGAAGCGCCTGCACCAGGTATCACCGAAGAAATGCGTAAGTTCATTGGTGAGCGTTGTTGTCGTGCCTGTATCGAAATCAATTATCGTGGTGCGGGTACGTTTGAGTTCTTATATGAAAACGGTGAATTCTACTTCATCGAGATGAACACACGTATCCAGGTTGAGCACACTATCACTGAAATGATCACGGGTATTGACCTTGTTAAAGAGCAATTACGTATTGCCGCAGGTCAGCCATTATCATTCAGCCAAAGTGATATTCAAATTCGTGGTCATGCGATTGAATGTCGTATTAATGCGGAAGATCCAGTGAGTTTCTTACCTTCTCCAGGCAAGATTGAGCACTTTCATGCGCCAGGTGGTATGGGAATTCGTTGGGAATCTCATATCTACACAGGCTACACCGTACCGCCTTACTACGATTCCATGATTGGTAAATTGATCGCTTACGGTGAAAACCGTGATGTGGCTATTGCCCGTATGAAAAATGCGTTAAATGAAACCATCATCGATGGCATCAAGACCAACATTGAATTGCACAAAGACATTATGAATGATGAAAACTTCCAACATGGCGGTACTAACATTCATTACCTTGAGAAAAAATTAAACCTGTAATTTTTTCTTTAAAAAGCCACTTCGGTGGCTTTTTTTATCCTTTCTCTTTCTTCCTTCTGCTTATATCCCTTGATTAAAATGCGCTCAAAGTGAGCACCGCATACCGATTGCTGAAAATTCGTGCTAGAATTCGCCCTTTCCAATTTCCCTAGCGAACAAAAAGCGAACACACCATGCCTTGGATTCAAATCAAATTGAACGCCCATGCCGATACAGCAGAAGCCATTGGCGATATGCTTATCGAAGAAACTGGCGCTCTTTCAGCGACTTTTCTTGATGCAAAAGATACCCCTGTTTTCGAACCAATGCCGGGCGAAACCCGTTACTGGGGTGATACCGATATAGTCGGTCTTTATGACGCTGAAACAGACATGGACATCGTGTTGGCTGTATTGAGAAATACACCTCTGCTAGCGGCGGATTTTGCCTACAAAATTGAGCAACTAGAAGATAAAGACTGGGAACGCGAATGGATGGATAACTTCCACCCAATGCAGTTCGGTCGTCGTCTTTGGATTTGTCCAAGCTGGCGTGAAGCACCGGATCCAGATGCGGTTAATGTACTTCTTGATCCAGGCTTGGCATTCGGTACGGGGACTCACCCAACGACCTCTTTATGTTTAGAGTGGCTAGACTCTTTAGACCTACAAGATAAAACTGTGATCGACTTCGGTTGTGGCTCAGGCATCTTAGCCATCGCGGCTCTAAAATTAGGCGCGAAAAAAGTCATCGGTGTTGATATCGATCCTCAAGCCATTCAAGCCTCTCGTGATAATGCAGAACGCAATTCTGTTTCTGATCGTCTAGAGTTGTACTTGCCAAAAGATCAACCACAAGATATTCAGGCTGATGTTGTTGTTGCGAATATTCTTGCAGGTCCATTACGTGAGTTATCTCCAATCATCAAAAGCTTGGTGAAAACAGACGGTCTTTTAGCCATTTCAGGTATTTTAGACAGCCAAGCAGAAGATGTGGCGACCTATTATGCCGATGAAATTACTTTAGATCCGATTGCCAGCCGCGAAGAGTGGTGTCGAATTTCAGGTAAAAAAGCGTAATTTTCACGTATTTTGGCGTAAAGAATTCGTTTTTTCATGTTTATTGATTTAAAGGGCAATCAGTTGAAAATGTGAGTATTTTGTTTCGCTCACACACAATGCTCAATTATTGTCCTTTTCAGTTGATGAAAAAATGCGTAAAATGCGCGCCCTTACTGACATTGTCGGGTACACATATTTTGCAAATCGGTCCTTATTTACTGAAAAACCCTTTGATTGTCGCGCCCATGGCCGGCGTCACTGATCGTCCATTTCGTGAGCTTTGCCTCCGTTATGGCGCAGGTATGGCCGTAAGTGAAATGATGTCATCGAATCCAGATTTATGGAAAACCACTAAATCTTTAAATCGTATGGTACATGAAGGCGAGTCAGGCATTCGCTCAGTACAAATTGCGGGATGTGATCCGCAATTAATGGCAGAAGCGGCACAGTTCAGCGTTGAAAATGGTGCACAAATCATTGATATCAACATGGGTTGTCCTGCCAAAAAAGTCAACAAGCGCTTAGCTGGCTCGGCATTATTACAACACCCGACATTAGTTGAAGAGATTCTTCGCACTGTTGTTGATGCGGTCTCTGTACCTGTCACGTTAAAAACGCGAACCGGTTGGGATCTTGAACATCGTAATTGTATCAACATTGCCAAAATGGCAGAACAATGTGGCATTCAGGCATTAGCGCTTCATGGGCGAACAAAAGCTTGTATGTACAAAGGCGAAGCCGAATACGATTACATCAAAGCAGTAAAAGCGGCAATCTCCATTCCAGTGATTGCCAATGGTGATATTGATTCACCAGAAAAGGCAAAATTTGTGCTCGATTATACGGGTGCAGATGCTTTGATGATCGGTCGACCTGCGCAAGGACGACCTTGGATTTTCCGTGAAATTAATCACTATTTAATGACCGGCGAATACCTGTCTTCTCCAGCAATGGATGAAGTCAGTGCCATCATGCTAGGCCATGTTCAAGAACTTCACCGTTTTTACGGCGAATATTTGGGGTTACGAATTGCACGTAAACACGTGTCTTGGTATCTCAAAGAGCACGGCTCTGCGGTTGAGTTTCGCCGCACCTTCAACGCTATCGAGGACGCTTCGGCACAACTTGATGCGCTGCAAGGCTACTTCGAAAACGTTGCATAAATACATAGAAGAGCTGACCGAATTATGTTCGAACAAAATCTGACTTCAGAAGCACTAACCGTAACAACCGTTACTTCACAAGATCAAATTACTCAGAAACCTTTGCGCGACTCAGTAAAAGCATCTTTGAAAAACTACTTAGCTCAATTGAATGGTCAAGAAGTCACTGATCTGTACGAGCTTGTGCTAGCCGAAGTGGAACAACCACTTCTTGATACCATCATGCAATACACTCGTGGTAACCAAACGCGTGCTGCAACTATGATGGGCATCAACCGTGGTACGCTTCGTAAGAAGTTGAAAAAATACGGTATGAATTAATTCTTGCTGAATAAAAAGGCGACCATCTCTGGTCGCCTTTTTGTTTACGAGAATATTCGTTTATATCGTACTGTGATTATTGTTATAACACTGCACCTGCTGCAACCAATAAGCCTGCAATGGTACCGCTCATTAAGTTCGCAAGAATCGCCGCAACTAACGCACGACCGCCAATTTTGTTCAGCTCCTTACGACGGCTTGGACACATACCGCCTAAACCATCAATTACCATAGCAAGAGAGCCAATGTTCGCGAAACCACACAGCGCGAAGATAATAATGGCTTGCGTCTTCTCAGATAACGTATCCGCAATGGTCATAAAATCAGCGTAAGCCACAAACTCGTTAATCACAATTTTCTGACCAATGAAAGACGCCGCTTGTGTTGCCTCAACCTAAGGTACGCCCATCAAGAAAGCCAAAGGTGATAACGCATAACCCAATAACATCTGAATCGTAATACCATCAAAGCCAATCAAACTAGCGATACCACCAATCAAACCATTCACTAACGCAATCAAGGCAACGAAAGAAATCAACAGAGCCGTGACACAAGCCACTTGCTGTAAACCAATCATCGAACCTTGAGTAATGGCATCCAATAAAGAGTCAGGCTTGTCAGCATTGTCAGCATTGTCTTCCACGATTTCATTAATGTTTTCTTTTGGTGTTTCGGTTTCTGGGTACATTAACTTCGCAAACAAAAGACCCGCAGGGGCTGTCATGAAACACGCCGTCAAAATGTACTTAATGTCGATACCCAGATTGATGTAGCCAATCATGGTACCGCCTGCGACCGAGGCTAAACCACCAGTGATCACAGCAAATAATTCAGAGCGGGTCATGGTCGGGACAAAAGGACGAACCATCGCCGGCGCTTCAATTGGGCCAACAAAGATATTTGCCGTAGCAGACATGGATTCTGCTCGGCTAATGCCTAACAAACGCTGCAGTCCACCACCAATAATGTTGATCACACGCTGCATTATCTTGAGGTAATACAGAACCGCAATTAAGGCAGAAACGAAGATCACTACACACAACACGTTAATGATAAAAACAAAACCCACTTTGTAATTGGCTAAGTCACCAAAGACAAAGGTTAAGCCTTCATTCGCGTAATTGATAACGTACTGAACGCCACCAGCCACACTACTTAAAATGCTTTGCCCGATCGGCACGTACATTACGAAAGCACCGAACGCGACTTGAATACAGAGTGCTCCTACCACAGTACGAACACGAATTTTACGACGATCAGCAGAAAAAAGTACGGCAATAAAAATTAAGAAAGCCATGCCGATTAAGCTCATTACAATACTCATCCGATCGTCCTCACATCGTTAATTTCTGCTCTTGTTTTAAAGAGAAATCAGCGCAAAAAACAGGACAAATGACCACTTTATAAAAAGAATATATTAAATGTGAAATCAAACAATAATAAGCTTGATGAATATCCCATCTTAAAAATCAGACCTCTTCCTGCCATTCACTGAGCAACTCTGATCGCAACCGTAAACGGTAACTCCGTCCTTGTTTTTCAATGAGACCTTCATCAATGAATGCTTTTAAAATACGTCGGTAAGAGCGAGATGTCGCGCCTAGCTGAGCCGATTGCTGAGTAATGCTTAACGGAAACCATTGACCCTGATGTTGACGATCTAAATTTAACAACACACCGATAATGTTATGACGCAAGGTGTATAAAATGCGATTCATGGCTTGCGTAATACTGCTTTCATAGCGCGCCGACATCACCTTTAAAAATTCAATGCTTAACGCAGGATCTCGCGTAATCAAATTTAATAACTGAGATTTTTCGATCACAGAACACTGGTTGGTACTTTCTGCGATCACGCTAAAGACAGACGGATCACCTTCACGAAAGATCTCCATCTCTCCCAAGATCCCTGAATAGCCTTGTGGTATAACGACGTCCAGAAGCGCTGTGATACACCACGCTGATGTCAGCGTTATCCAATAAATACAAATACCCGCCACAATCTCCCTGATTAATCAGGGCATCACCTTTTTTATATTGATAACGTCGACAGTAAGAGGACTCTCTCAACTGTCGAAATAAAATCAATTCATCACTCATACTGATAACTACTCATTAATTATTTGTGTGAAAAATATCACAAATGCGTAATCCACTCTTTTAAAAGCGGTCATCGGTCCTATTTCTTTATCTTCCATCTTTTTACAGTGTGCTGGAACTTATTTCATTAGAAGGCCATTCCCATGACAACAGCACACATTAACGCACCCTCTAACGCTTTCGCTGATACTGTGTTGATGCCGGGCGATCCACTTCGCGCAAAGTACATTGCTGAAAACTTTTTAGACAGCGTAGAAGAAGTCACAAATGTACGCGGCATGCTAGGTTTCACAGGCGAATATCGCGGTAAGCGTATTTCTGTCATGGGTCATGGTATGGGTATTCCTTCCGCCTCCATTTATACCTATGAATTGATCAAAGAATACGGCGTTAAAAACTTAATTCGAATTGGTAGCTGTGGAAAGCTGCATGATGATGTGAAATTGATGGATTTGGTGATCGCCATGGGGGCAAGTACCGATTCCAAAGTAAACCGCATTCGCATGCGTGATCATGACTTTGCCGCATTAGCTGATTTTGGTTTACTTCGAACTTGTATGGAGCAAGCAGAGCAACAAGATCTGCGCTTTAACGTTGGCAATGTGTTCTCCTCGGATCTTTTCTATCGTCCAGATGAAGATCTCTATTTACACATGGCAAAATACGGCATTTTAGGGGTAGAAATGGAAGCGGCGGCGTTTTATGGAGTGGCGGCTGAGTTAGGTGCAAAAGCACTCACAATCTGTACCGTTACGGATGATGTGATTACTCATGAAGGTTT
>CAMQZF010000105.1 GCA_947039525.1 uncultured Photobacterium sp.
GACTATCGAACTACGAGTGCCCACACAAATTGCTTGGTCAAATTGTTAAAGAGCATTTTCAACAACATCGTTGATGTTGTGAAGAGGCGGTGATTTTAATCAAATAAAACAAAGTGTCAAACACTTTATTACATCACCTCTTTCCAAAAACGTAAGTCAGTTGCCTGCCTCGTTTTGGCGAATCTGGAGTATAGGGAATAATAAGAAATGCACAAGCTATCTTTACAAAAAAACAAAAAAATCAACACCAAGCGATCAATAAAGAATCAACGTGATTATTTTAACACACCATCGGTTAATTAAAGCGCTGGAACTCATCGGTAAAAATCGCCACTTGCTGCCAATCGGTATATTCAATCTCTTTTGTAGTGTCGGTTTCCCCTTTAGTCATTGTCATAATCAACTTAATCATAAAACGATCAAAGACACCATAACGAGGATAACGCAGTGCACCAGCAAAGACGGTTTGTAATTTTGGTTGCCATGGTGACTTCATAGCAAATTTTTGCATATAGGTACTATTTTCAGGAATACGCTTTTCTGGGTTTCTAGCTGTAAGATTCACGCAAAAGAAAGCGACGCTATGATTCTTTAATGCCGTTTGATATTTATCGATGAACTTATATAACGCTTTATGAAAATGCCCATAACGGATCGAAGCACCAATCAACACTCGATCGTAACTTTCCCATTGAATATCGCCCACTGAATGCAGATCAACTAACTCACATTCAAACTGACCGGATAATCTCTCCTTTATATAGTTTAAAATTTTTACGGTTTGTCCATCAGTACTAGAATAAAGAAACAAAGCTTTTTTCACGAGGCATCCTTAATTACGCCAAAACGTTGGGGTAAATAATACTAATAATGTGAAGATTTCCAAACGTCCAAACAACATTGCTATAATTAACACCCATTTTGCCGATGCATTTATCTCACTAAAATTTGCCGCAACAGCGCCTAATCCTGGTCCAAGGTTATTTAAAGTTGCAACTACAGCAGAAAAAGCCGTTAACTCATCCAATCCGCTCATAATTAATAACAACATGCATACGACGAACACTAACGCATACGCAGAGAAAAATCCCCAAACAGAATCAACAACCCGTTGCGGTAAAGCACGATTGCCCAATTTTATTGTATAAACGGCTTTGGGGTGAACTAAGCGCTTTAATTCTCGTACACCTTGTAAAGAAAGCAACAGAATCCGAATGACCTTCATTCCTCCACCCGTCGATCCAGCACACCCTCCTATAAAAGAAGAAAAGAGCAGTAACATAGGAAGAAAAAGTGGCCACTCTGAAAAACCAGTAGTGGTAAACCCTGCGGTGGTTGATATCGAAACCGACTGGAAAAGGGCTTGATCAAAGGTTTCACGTAAGGAATCAAACGTATTATGTTGCAGTAAAACCACAAAACAAATCAGCCATAATAAAAATTGAACAATAATAAAGGCACGAAATTCAGGATCACGCCAATAGGTCCGTACCAATCCACCGTGCGATAAAGCCGAAAAATGCAAAGCGTAATTACAAGCTGAAATAAGCAAAAATATCGCTGCAATCAAATTGATCGTAGCGCTATTGAAATGCCCTAAACTCGCATCATAAGTAGAAAAGCCACCAATAGCGATGGTCGAAAAGCTGTGAGCAATAGCATCAAATCCAGACATGCCCGCTAACCAGAAAGCAAAAGCACATAAGATTGTTAAACCAAGATACAGATACCAAAGTGTTTTCGCTGTTTCAGCAATACGGGGCGTCATCTTACTGTCTTTCACAGGTCCTGGAATTTCAGCTCGATATAATTGCATACCACCGATACCCAAAACGGGCAAAATCGCGACAGCCAATACAATGATTCCCATCCCACCAAACCACTGCAGTAATTGCCGATAAAGTAAAATGGCTTTAGGTAAGGCATCTAATCCAACAATAACCGTAGCACCCGTCGTCGTCAGCGCAGAAAAAGACTCAAAAAAAGCGTCAGTAATCGACATCACAGGAGAAGGAGAGAGAATAAAAGGCAATGCACCGGCACTGCCGATAACGACCCAAAATAAAACAACAATCAGAAACCCATCTCGGGCCTTTAATTCATGACGGTGATGGCGGTTAGGAATCCATAACGTCCCACCTCCCGTTAATAATAAAATGAAAGTGATAACAAAGGGCAAACCAGCACCATCTCGATACCACAACGCCACTAACGCGGGAATCAACATCGTCACGCTGAATAAGGCCAGTAACAAGCCCACAATACGAGTAATTGAACGAAACTGCATAAACCGCCATCATCCTTGAGCGTTTATATTAAGCATCCTTAGCCGAAGGGATTTTCATCATCGTCTAACACTTGAATTCGATTCCCACTGCGATTAACAACCGTCTGTTTAAATTGGTTCAGTTGGCGACAATCTAACGCAACGGTTAATCGAATATCCTGCATGTATTCTGCCGTTATCGTCTCAGCCTGAAACTCTTTCAACAAGGTTTCTAACAACGTACTTTGATTGTATTCACAGCATAACTGCAAAGAAGCCAACAAAATCTTTTCAGTGGTATCCAATTGTAACAAGGCTTGCTGTACCCCTCCACCATAGGCTTTGACTAACCCCCCCGTTCCCAAATGAATGCCGCCAAAATAACGAACAACGACAGCCGTCATTTCCCCCACGTTCGACCCTGTTAATTGCGCCAAAATCGGTTTACCGGCTGTTCCTGACGGCTCACCATCATCGCTAAAACCCCATTGCATCGAATCATTAGGACGCCCAGCCACAAATGCCCAACAATGATGATTTGCATTGGGATGAGTCTGTTTGATTTCTTTTATAAAGCCTTTTGCCAGATCAACCGTGGGCGTATGCGCCAAGTACGTCAGAAAGCGGCTTTTCTTAATATCTTCTTCAAAAAGAACGGAATGTGCTGGCACTAAATAAGGCGCATGATTCATAAAAGGCTTCCTATTACATTGTCTTTATATTGACGGGAGTCGCTCAGAGTAACATATCCCAAAACCAGTCTTATCATGGCGTCAATCAAACGATTTAATATAAGAGACTGTCGTTATTAGAGAAAATCTGGTGGAAAATTGTATTTATTCAAAGTCAGGTTCACACTCAATAAAGAGAGGTCTAACCAGTTATCACTCAAGGATGGAGGCTTAGATGATTTACCAAGCAAATTCGCTATCAGTACAGTACATTGAACATCATATTGCGGTACTCACATTCCACGCCACAGACGGAGTTAATAAACTCAATCAACAAACGTTACACGATCTAAAACTCGCCTTGACGGCACTCAAAAACGAGAGCGAACTTACCGGTTTAATCGTGAAATCTCATCATCCAGATTTCATTATGGGTGCAGATATTACCGAATTTTTATCCCTCTTTTCATCACCTGAAGAAACCCTCGATCAATGGCTACAAGACGCAAATGCGATTTTTAATCAATTAGAAGACTTACCCATTCCGACCGTTTCGATTTTACAAGGATATGCATTAGGGGGAGGCTGTGAATGTGCCTTAGCCACAGACTTTCGAATTGCCAGCACAAAAACAACCATCGGCTTACCTGAAGTAAAATTGGGCATCATGCCCGGCTTTGGTGGGACGGTTCGTTTACCCCGATTATTAGGAACAGACACCGCATTAGAGTTGATCACAACCGGCAAACACTTATCAGCAGACCAAGCATTAACCCTCGGATTGATTGATGCCACAATTAAAAACGATTACCTTCTCACCAGTGCTATTCAGCTCATCCAGCAAGCTAACAATCAAGAGTTAAATTGGAAAGCCCGTCGATATACGAAACAAAACCCCGTTCCGCTTTCTCCTACGGAACAAGTAATGACATTCACCACAGCCAAGGCGTTAGTTGCTCAGAAAATCAGCCCACATTATCCGGCTCCATTCACTGTGATTAAATCGATCAAAGCCAGTATCAATCTAAAACGCGATCCAGCATTAGACATCGAGCGTCAACATTTTCTCAAACTCACACAAAGTTCCACAGCTCATGCCCTGATTCGTGTTTTTTTAAATGAGCAATATCTTAAACATCGCGCTAAAAGTTATGCTAATTCGACATTCACCAGCCAGCACAGTGCTGTTATTGGCGCAGGCATTATGGGAGGTGGCATTGCTTACCAATCAGCAAGCAAAAACATCAAGGTCATCCTAAAAGATATAAACACATCCGCATTAGAACAAGGACTAACGGAAGCTCGCACACTGTTTAAAAAACAACACGACCGAGGTCGATTAACCGCAGAACAATTTGCTCAATCATTTTCACGCATCACCGCTCTTTCAGAAGATCGCTGCATGTCTGACATAGACATCGTCATTGAAGCTGTTACCGAGAATCCAAAAGTCAAAATTCAAGTACTTAAAGAAACCGAAGCATGGATAACCTCTAAAACCGTTATCACCAGTAATACCTCAACCATCCCAATCAGCTTGATGGGGAAACACCTCACCCGTCCAGAGCAATTCTGTGGACTGCATTTTTTTAACCCCGTTCACCGAATGCCGTTAGTCGAAGTGATTCGAGGGCAACAGACCAGCGAGAATACGATCCAACGTGCCGTAAACTACGCATTACAGCTGGGAAAATCGCCCATCGTCATCAACGATTGCGCTGGCTTCTTCGTTAATCGAGTGCTGTTTCCTTACTTTGCAGGCTTTATGTCACTTTTAGAAGAAGGCGCTGATTTTCAAGACATCGATCGAGTGATGGAAAAAGAAATGGATTGGCCGATGGGTCCAGCTCAACTTTTAGATGTGATTGGTATTGATACCGCTTATCACGCCCAAGCCGTAATGGCACAAAGCTATCCAGATCGCATGCAAAAAACCGCAATTAATGCATTGGACATATTATTTGAACAACAACGATGGGGACAAAAAACCGAACTCGGTTTCTATCGATACACAACCGATAAAAAAGGTCGCTTGATTAAACATATTGATACCAATAACCCCATCGTTTTTTCAGAGAAAACGAAAGCCTTTTCCACTCAAGAAATCATCGATCGTATGATGATTCCAATGATGAATGAAGTGATTCGCTGTTTGGATGAAAAGATTATTGCAACACCAATGGAAGCTGATATCGCCTTAATTTACGGCTTAGGATTTCCCCCTTTCCTTGGTGGTGTTTTTCACCAGCTAGACCAAGAAGGATTAGTACAGTATCAAACTCGTACTGCGGCTTATCACCACTTAGGAAAATTGTACGATGTTCCTCAAAGTGTAAAAGACAAAATCAAACAAAGCGAAACCTATTACCCAAGTCCACGAGCAGGAGAGCAGCTATGAATCATGCCGTCATTGTCGATGCCATTCGCACCCCAATGGGACGATCAAAAAAAGGGGCGTTTCGTCATCAGCGCGCCGAAGATTTATCCGCGCACATCATGCAATCTCTGCTCACACGCACACCCGAGCTGGAAGCTACCACCATCGATGATATTTATTGGGGCTGTGTCCAGCAAACATTAGAGCAAGGATTTAATGTTGGGCGCAATGCCGCCTTGTTGGCAAACTTACCAAAAACCGTTCCAGCGACAACCGTAAATCGTCTATGTGGTTCAGGCATGCAAGCATTACATGACGCAAGTCGAGCGATTATGGTGGGTGATGCCAATGTATGTTTCGCTGGAGGAGTTGAACATATGGGGCATATCCCCATGAGCCATGGCGTCGACTTCCATTCTGGTTTATCGAAAACAGTCGCCAAAGCCGCTGGTATGATGGGACTGACAGCCGAATTACTCGCCCGAATGCATCACATAGATCGAGAGTCTCAAGATGCCTTTGCCGCTCGATCACACCAACGAGCTTATATCGCCACACAAGCTGGACATTTTGATTCGGAAATTATTCCGACTGAAGGCCATGATGAAAATGGAACCCTCGTTGCTTGGCGACAGGATCAAGTCATTCGTCCAGACACCCAAATAAATACACTCGCTCAACTGTCACCAGCGTTTGACCCCAATCACGGTACCGTCACCGCAGGCAACGCTTCAGCATTATCCGATGGCGCTGCAGGCTTACTGCTCATGAGTGAATCCCATGCTCATCAATTAAGCGTACCCATTCGAGCAAAAATAAAAAGCATGGCAGTGACAGGCTGTGATCCATCCATTATGGGATATGGCCCCATTCCTGCGACTCAAAAAGCCCTACGTAAAGCCAATCTCACCATTGACGATATTGGAGCTTTTGAATTTAATGAGGCCTTTGCGGCTCAAGTCTTACCTTGCTTAAAAGAGCTGAATTTATTGGATGTAATGGAAGAGAAAGTGAATCTAAATGGCGGAGCGATTGCCCTTGGACACCCACTCGGTTGCTCTGGAGCAAGAATCCTCACCACACTACTTAACATCATGGAACAAAAAGACATTCAATTCGGTTTGGCAACCATGTGCATTGGATTAGGCCAAGGCATTGCCACTATCTTAGAACGTCCCACACAATAACCCATGCATAAAACGCATGAATGAAATGAAAAACTTTCATTTTATTCATGCCATTATCTCGATTAGACTAAGCCCATTGATATTTTTACCCTTTCATGGAGCATCATATGTTTAAGGCCCTTGTTCTTAATCAAGAAGACAAAAAAACGTTGGTTAACATTACTGAACTGAACGAAAGTCAGCTCCCTGAAGGCGATGTATTGATCAAAGTGGATTACTCATCATTAAATTATAAAGACGGTTTAGCCATTACAGGTAAAGGACGTATCGTTCGTCAATTCCCAATGGTTCCTGGTGTGGATCTGGTGGGCAAAGTTCTAGAATCACAAGATGCTCGCTACACAACTGGCGATAAAGTCGTATTAACGGGCTGGGGTGTCGGTGAAGGCCATTGGGGTGGCATGGCAGAAAAAGCTAGACTAAAAGCCGATTGGTTAGTGCCATTGCCCAACAATCTAACCAGCAAGCAAACCATGATGATTGGTACTGCTGGTCTAACCGCAATGTTGTGTGTGCAAGCATTAATTGATGGAAACATCACACCAGAAAGTGGTGAAGTATTGGTCACAGGAGCCAGCGGTGGCGTAGGCTCTGTAGCCGTAACACTTCTGTCTCAACTTGGTTATAAAGTTGCAGCAGTGACAGGTCGTTCAGAAGTCAATGGCCCTTTACTGATGGATCTAGGTGCAACACGCATTATTGAGCGTTCAGAATTTGAAGAGCCAGCGCGTCCTTTGGAAAAAGGCGTATGGGCAGGCGCCATTGATACGGTTGGCAGTAAAATCTTAGCAAAAGTACTGGCACAAACCGATTACAACGGTACCGTTGCCATTTGTGGTTTGGCCGGGGGTTTTGATCTACCAACAACAGTAATGCCATTTATTTTGCGTAATGTGCGCTTACAAGGTGTGGATTCTGTGATGTGTCCATTTGAACGTCGCCAACACGCATGGCAACGTTTGTCTGAATTATTACCTGAAAGCTTCTATCACCAAGCTTGTCGTGAAGTCAGCCTGGAAGAAGTGCCACAATGCGCAGAAGACATCACATTGGGACAAATTACAGGCCGTGTCGTAATCAAACTATAAAGCCAAAGCCCCATACGATCTAAAGACCAGCCTTTGCTGGTCTTTTTATTTACTTCTCACTTCCCCCTCTCGATGATCAATCAAACGTCCACATTCTTCTTGCAATAATTCACGCAACCACACCTGTGCAGGCGAATGCTCACACCTTGGATGCCACAACAGTGAATACTCAAAACTCTCAAATTCAAAAGGCAACGCTTTCACCACTAAACCATATTGTTCGGCCATTAAAAACGCCAAATCAGCAGGCACCGTCATCACTAAAGGAATGCGATCCAAAATGGCTAATGCAGCCGTTAAATGAGGCGCTCGCAGCATCACATCAAACTCGCCGTATTCACTTAAAGCCGCATCAATCAGACTTTTCACACCATCACTGATCGCAATCATCGCTTGTGGATAAGTAAAAAAAGCGTCAATCGTTAATGACTCATTCGCTAAAGGATGGTCTGCAGCCAATAAACACATGACACTCACCATCCCTAACGAAGTTTGACGAAGGGGCTTTATGTCTTCAAACCGCCGACACAGCGCCATGTCACAACCACCTTCCGTTAATTGTGTTAATAAATGCGCCTGACGCAGCGAGGTAAATTCCAAAGAAACATGAGGCGCTTCTTGATAAATTCGTGGTAACGCAAACGGCAAAATAGTTTGCATCGCATAATCTGTCGCCGCAATAACAAAGCGTTGATGACATAAATGAGGTTGAAAATCGGTGGGCGTTAAAATGGCACGCAGCATCTCTAAAGGTTCATGCAAAGACTCACACACATCCAATGCTCGTTGTGTTGGTAACAAACCTTGCCCTTGACGAGTAAACAAAGGATCGTCTAATAACACACGCAATCGTCCTAACACGCGGCTCATCGCTGATTGACTCAGGTTCAATCGCACAGCGGCTTGACTGACACTGCCCGTTTCTACTAACACATTCAGCGCCACCAGCAAATTCAAATCACGACGATACACCGCTTCAAGATCCACACTCACTCACCTTATCGCTTAATAAAATGCACATTATGCGGAAACCCCATTGAAATCGCTTGTCTTGAATCAATCAATCGTAAAAGGAAGGAGAAACCATATTGCGAAAAAATACGGTATCAGTATGATCACCAATCTTCAAAAAAGAGAAACCACCATGACTGTTGAATTTAATGAAGCCAAACATCAGCTTGATGCACAAGGTCTGCGCTGCCCAGAGCCGGTGATGATGGTACGAAAAACGATCCGCACAATGGAAGAAGGTGACACACTGTGGATCCTTGCCGACGATCCTTCCACAACGCGTGATATTCCGAGTTTCTGTCGCTTTATGGATCACACTTTGATCTCAGAAAAAACCGACAGTGTGCCGTACCAATACCTCATTCGTAAAGGCATGGCTTAACACGCGCGAAGGCAGTTTAGGCTGCCTTGCTTCACGGCATTATTGATCTAATTCTTTGCGACGCAACTGATTCACCTCCGCTTGCAAGACCGTTATCTGCTGTTTTAACGGTAAAACGTACTTCCATCGCACCCACGCATCCAATGACAAATACGTCGTCACAACAGTACCGACGACCATAGGCAACCATAAGTCCGTTAAAACCATGCCCAATACATTTAATAACCAAGCAAAGTGATACAACCAGCATTGCGCTTGCACTGAAATATTAAAGACTTTCATACTCTTTAATCCTTGAGATACACCTAGTTTCAACATAGCACTCAAGGTTCAACCGCAACGGATAAGTCATCACAATTTCGTTTAAAATAAAAAGCCGGAAGTAGGAAGTAGGAAGCAGGAAGCAGGAAGCAGGAAGCAGGAAGCAGGAAGCAGGAAGCAGGAAG
>CAMQZF010000106.1 GCA_947039525.1 uncultured Photobacterium sp.
GGCAAATGCTGCTCTGCGGTGGTTTAGTATTAATCACCCAACGGTTAGCCAAACCCATCGCAACACAAACGAATAGCCACCATCAAGAGTTACCTTTTGTACGTGACAGCCGTTGGCAGAAGCTCTGGGACTGGGGTTGGATTGCTTTTATCATCTTATTGGTTTTACCACCGCTGATTTCAGTTGTCGTTTCAGGGCTGAATAGCCAGTTACCTCACCTCTTAATGCAGGCCAGCTTATGGCTCGCGGTCAATCACTCCCTAACGATTGCGCTGCTCGCGTGCTTATTGTCCGTCATACTTGGCATTACCATTGTATTGACCAGTCGAACTTGGCGACTCAAACGCCACAGGTTGGCAGCCGATGGCATTGAATTAATTGGGACGGTGATTTTAATTACCCCGGCCGTTGTACTGAGTACGGGTATTTTCTTATTATTACGCCGTTATACCGATGTGTTCTCAACCGCATTTTGGGTCGTCATTGTCGTAAATGCACTGATTGCCTTACCTTACGTGATCAAAACCTTAAGCCAGCCCATGCTGCATTTAGCTCAACAATGGAACCCTTTGTGTGACAGCCTTGGGATGCGTGGTCTACAGCGATTCCGATTACTCGAATGGCGTGCCTTACGTGCACCTATTGCGCAGTCATTAGCCATCAGTTTTGTTTTATCCATGGGCGATTTAAGCGCCATTGCACTTTTTGGTAGTCAAAACTTTCAGACGCTTCCACTGTATCTATTCCAACTATTGGGCAGCTATCAAATGTCTGCAGCGGCAGTTGCATCGTTACTGCTGTTAGCTCTTAGCTTGGGACTATTTACTGCCATTGAGAAACTCTTAATCAGGAAACCTAAATGCTGACTCTACATAATTTACGTCATTGCTATCGACAGGAAAATAAAAAGAAACCAACCGAAACAGAAGTGTCCGTCTGTTTTAATTTGGAGATTCCAGCGGGAAGCATCTGTGCGTTGATAGGGCCAAGTGGCGCAGGAAAAAGCACGCTTTTGGCGTTGGTCGGAGGATTTTTAAAAAGAGACGCGGGGGAATTATGGATTGCCGATACATTAATTACGCACGAACGTCCAGATGAGCGCCCTTTATCCATATTATTCCAAGAACACAATGTGTTCCCGCACTTAAGTGTCTTCGATAACATCGGGTTAGGTATTCACTCAGGATTAAAGTTAACTGCCGCTGATCGAGAGCGAATCCATCATGCCGCACAACAGGTTGGCATTGAAAATTTACTGCAACGCTTACCAGAGCAACTTTCTGGCGGACAAAAGCAGCGCATTGCTTTGGCTCGCTGCTTAGTCAGAGATAAGCCCTTATTGTTACTGGATGAGCCATTTTCCGCGTTAGATCCAGCGTTACGCCATGACATGCTTATGTTGGTGCAACGCTTGGCACAAGAGCAAAAAATTACGGTGTTAATGGTGACTCATAGCCCAGAAGATGCTCGCAAAATTGCCGACCATTGCGCTTTTTTAGCTGAAGGGGAAGTCAAGGTATTTGGGGCGACCGATATCATATTGGATGATCCCAATCACCTTGAGTTACAACGCTATCTCGGTAAGTAAGCGCTTACAAATTTTCCTCAGCAAACTCAGCAAGGCGGCTGCGAACCACACCATTCAGGTAAACGTTAGCACTGCCTTCAAAGTTTTTAAATCGTTCAACAATGTAAGTCAGCCCCGAGGTTACAGGGGATAAATAACTCGAATCAATCTGCGCTAAATTGCCGGAACAAACTAACTTAGTACCTTCACCACAGCGGGTAATTATCGTTTTAATCTGTGAAGCCGTTAAGTTTTGGCACTCATCCAACAACACAAAGGCATTCTGAATCGAACGACCTCGCATAAAGTTGATGGATTTAAATTGAATATTGGCTTTATCAAAAATGTATTTCATCGAACCGTCAGTACACACATCATTTTTGTGCAAAGCTTCCATCGTATCGGTTACGGCCGCTAACCAGGGCATCATTTTTTCTTCTTCGGTACCGGGTAAAAAACCGATCGATTCTGCAATTTCTGGTGTGTTGCGTGTTACGATGATTTTGTCATACATCGACTGTTCAATGACTTGTTCTAACGCCGCAGCCATGGCCAGAATCGTTTTACCACACCCAGCAGGCCCAGTCAGAATCACCAAATCGACATTCGGATCCAGCAAGGCATCCAAGGCCATGCCTTGATAAATGTTTTTTGGTGAAATGCCCCAAGCTTGTTGATTCATGGTTCTCTCAAACCCCAAATCTTTTAACGTTATTTTATCATCGCTAATGTCTTGTACACGGCCAACAAAGGTTTTAGATTCATCAATGACATATTGATTGATATAGGGCTGCTCAAAGAGATCAGTGGCGACTTGATGTTCTGTTACCACTCCCACTGCCGCTGACTCACACTCACCAACATGAGACCAAAAATCGTCAGAAAATCGCACAAACCCTTTGGTTAATAAACGAATATCATCGATTAATTGGTCAGTACGGTAATCATCAACACGAAAAACGCCTGCTCCTTTGGCACGCAAACGCATGTTGATGTCTTTCGTTAACAGCACAACTTCGCGCGGTGCTAACGACTGTTGAAGGTATAAAACCCCATTTAAAATGCGATTATCGCCGGCTTTATCCACAAAAGCATGAACGGTTTCTTTGATGTCATAGTCAGCAAAAATCGCCAATGTGCCTGTTCGATTGTCTTCTTGTCCAATCGAAATACCTCGTGAAATTTCTTCTGGGGTCGCATCATGAAAAACCGCTTCTAACGCACGAATCGCGATCCGTGCATCACGAGACACATCTCGTTTGCTGTCTTTGATCCGATCTAACTCCTCCAATACTGTCATCGGGATCATAACGTCATGCTCTGCAAACGAATAAATCGCCAGTGGCTCATGCAATAAAATATTGGTATCCAGTACAAACACTTTCCGATCCGCTTCACCCATATAACACTCCTTGATTCAAATAGTCCCGTTATCCATAAAGACGCATTCGTGTACTAATTCATTAATACTCAAAAAGATGAAGAACGCGTGACATTGAGGATGTTTGATAATTCAATCACTTTCATCGTGACCTCCTTTGCATCATGCAGTAAAATCTATCCCCTTTTTTATCGGCAACGGTTTTGGCTTACACTTACTTTGAGTTTAGTTCAAAATTATCTACTGCCAGATTGAACATTTCCCTTAATTTCAAATAAATAGAAGGTCTTTGCCACTATGCCTTTTGCTTTGGGTCAACGCTGGATCAGCGACACAGAAAGTGATCTTGGACTGGGTACGGTTGTTGCTATGGATGCACGCACCGTATCGTTAATGTTCTCGGCCAGCGAAGAAAATCGCTTATATGCCCGTACCGATGCACCTGTTACTCGTGTGATGTTTAATGTCGGAGACACTATCGAAAGCCATGAAGGATGGACTCTCACCGTAGAACGAGTGGATGAAGAACAAGGCATACTGACTTACATAGGTATGCGTAACGACACCCAAGAAGCCGATGTGGTATTGCGTGAAATTTTCTTAAGCCATCAAATTCGTTTTAACAAGCCGCAAGATAAATTGTTTGCAGGGCAAATCGATCGCATGGATCGCTTTGCTTTACGTTATCGCGCATTGAAAAACCAGCATGAACAACAAAAAAGCCCACTGCGTGGTCTGTGTGGCATGCGGGCTGGCTTAATTCCCCATCAGTTATACATCGCACATGAAGTGGGCCACCGTTATGCCCCTCGTGTTCTGTTAGCCGATGAGGTGGGTTTGGGTAAGACCATTGAAGCGGGCATGATCATCCACCAGCAGGTGTTATCAGGCCGAGCCGAGCGTGTGTTAATTGTGGTTCCCGAGACACTACAACACCAATGGCTTGTCGAGATGATGCGTCGTTTCAATCTGCATTTTTCTATTTTTGATGAAGAACGTTGTGTTGAAGCTGATTTGGATGCACTCAATCCATTTGAGAGCGCACAGTTAGTTCTGTGTTCTTTGGACTTCTTACGCAAGCGCCGTCTTCGTTGTGAACAAGCAACGGAAGCCGATTGGGATCTGTTAGTCGTAGATGAAGCACATCACTTAGAGTGGAGTGAAGACAAACCGAGCCGTCAATACCAAGTCATTGAAGGCTTAGCCGAGAAAACACCAAGCGTGCTCTTGCTAACCGCCACCCCAGAGCAATTAGGTCGTGAGAGTCACTTTGCTCGCTTACGCTTATTGGATCCTGATCGTTTTTACGATTACGAAGATTTTGTTCAAGAAGAACAACAATATGAGCCAATTGCTAATGCGGTCACTCGTTTATTGAATCAAGAAGTACTGAGTGCCGAAGAAGAAGCGACCTTAACGGATTTATTAAGCGATCTTGATGTGCCCGCTTTATTAGCCATTCTAAATGACAATACAGCCGATGAAGCACTACAAGAAAGCACTCGCCAAACGTTGATCAAAGACTTGATGGATCGTCACGGTACGGGGCGTGTGTTATTCCGTAATACCCGTAGCGCGATTAAAGGTTTTCCACAACGTCACTTAAACATGTACCCACTTGCCATGCCGAGCGAATATCAAACGGCAATGCGTGTTGCAAACATGATGGGAGGTAAAAACACTCCTGAACAGAAAGCCATTAAATTGCTGTATCCCGAAGATATCTATCAAGAGTTTGAGGGAGAAACGGCAACATGGTGGCACTTCGATCCGCGTGTGAATTGGTTAATTGATTTACTCAAGACGAACCGTAATGAAAAAGTGTTGGTGATCTGTTCTCGAGCACAAACAGCATTAACATTAGAGCAAGCATTGCGTGAACGTGAAGGCATCCGTGCCACTGTTTTCCATGAAGGCATGTCGATCATTGAACGTGATAAAGCCGCAGCCTACTTCGCTCAAGAAGAAGACGGTGCTCAAGTTTTATTGTGTTCTGAAATTGGCTCTGAAGGACGTAACTTCCAATTTACAAATCAATTGGTCATGTTTGATTTACCAATCAATCCAGACTTATTAGAACAGCGTATTGGTCGTTTGGATCGCATTGGTCAACAACGCGACATTGAAATTCACGTACCGCACTTGCAAGGCTCCTCTCAAGCCTTATTGGCGCACTGGTACAATGAAGGTCTTAATGCCTTTGAAGAAACCTGTCCAACCGGACGAGCAGTTTATGAAGCGGTTCAAGATCAACTCATCAAATTACTGGCAAGTGATCAACACGATCCTCTAGAGCTTCATCAATTGATTGAACAAAGTGCCAATTTATACAGTGAATTAAAGGCAAAACTGGATCAAGGTCGTGATCGTTTATTGGAAATTCACTCTAATGGTGGTCAAGAAGCGAAAGATTTGGTGAAAACCATCAGCAGCTTGGATGGTGATACGAATTTGGTCGCCTTTGCTCTGGGCTTATTTGATACCATTGGTCTTAATCAAGACGACAAAGGTGAAAATGCTCTGGTTGTTACACCATCGGATCATATGCTGGTTTCAAGCTATCCTGGCTTACCGTATGACGGCTGTACCATCACGTTTGATCGTGAAACGGCGTTAGCACGAGAAGACATGCACTTCATCAGTTGGGAACACCCAATGATTGAAGGCGGCATCGATTTATTACTAACAGAAGGTGTCGGCACCACTGCCGTTTCTTTATTGAAAAATAAAGCCTTACCTGTTGGCACACTATTGCTGGAATTGATCTACGTTGTGGATGCTCAGGCACCAAAACAGTCTGGGATTGGACGTTTCTTACCAAAAACACCAATTCGTATTCTATTGGACGCCAAAGGCAATAACCTTTCTGCTCAAGTGGAGTTCGAAAGTTTCAACCGTCAGCTTAGTCCTGTAAATCGACACCTTGCCAGTAAGCTGGTCAGTTCGGTTCAAAAAGACATTCATGTTTTAATTGAACATGCAGAGAAAGCCGTTCAAGGCGAGTTGGATACCATTCGTACACAAGCTCAACAAGACATGACGGTGACGCTGAATAGCGAATTACAACGCTTAGAAGCTTTGAAGCAAGTAAACCCCAATATTCGTGATGACGAATTGGAATTGCTTTCAAATCAAATTGCTGAATTAAATACCTACATTGGCAATGCACAAATTCAATTGGATTCGTTACGCTTAATTGTTGTCAGCCATAACTGATTATCAATCTAGAATCCGATCTTACTCAAACCGCACAGCAATCTGTGCGGTTTTTTCACTTCT
The DNA here is from genome assembly GCA_947039525.1 of uncultured Photobacterium sp. Lineage (GTDB taxonomy): Bacteria > Pseudomonadota > Gammaproteobacteria > Enterobacterales > Vibrionaceae > Photobacterium. The sequence continues at coordinate 6,228 of CAMQZF010000106.1, forward strand.
AGGGCGCAGCGAAAAAATTGTGCTATCATCCTCGACCATTTTTTGTACACCGATGAGACTACCATGAAACCGTTGCCTCTTCTTGAGTATGCGCCAGCGACTGATCCTTGGTTGGACATTTTATACTTAGATCGCGACATCATTGCTGTGAATAAACCCTCGGGATTGCTGTCTAATCCAGGCCGTCAACCAGAACACTATGACAGTGTATGGTCACGTGTTATTCGAGATTACCCACATTCTCATATCGTTCACCGCCTAGACATGACGACATCGGGTTTGATGATTCTGGCATTAAACAAAGAAGCGGAACGTCACTTAAAAGCTCAATTTCGTGAACGTGTGACTGAAAAAATTTATTACGCTCGAGTGTACGGTGTTTTGGATCACGACAGTGGAACCGTTGATTTGCCTCTTATCTGTGATTGGGAAAATCGCCCAATTCAGAAAGTCTGCCATGAAACAGGAAAACCCTCTATCACGCATTACAGCGTTGTTCGCCGTGGTGACAATGAAACTTTGGTTCGTCTTCATCCGATTACGGGTCGTTCACACCAGTTGCGCGTCCACATGATGGCCATTGGGCATCCAATTTTAGGTGATCGATTTTATTCCAATGAAGAAGCCCAAGCGATGGCACCCCATCTGCAATTGCATGCTACCGAATTAACCTTGATTCACCCATACAGACAAGAGCCTATGCACTTATTTGCACCTTGTGAGTTTTATCCTGATGCACCTAAGCAAAGCTTATCCTTGTCAGAAAAAATCTAAAAAAAAGGACGCAAATCGCGTCCTTTTTTCTTTAAAACAACAATATATTTAATAATCTGGATATAACCTAAAAAAATGGTTATTTGAATCCCTTCTCTCGACGAATGAGATCATAAGCCGCTTGCAGTTCTTGTGTTTTCTGTTTGGCTAATTCCATCATTTCAGGAGGAAGCCCCTTTGCTGCTAATTTATCCGGATGATGTTCATTCATCTGTTTGCGATAGGCGCGCTTAATCTCCTGCTGCGAACTTTCTTCTGTTACGCCGAGCAATTGATATGCATTAGCAACTTGATGACGGCTCGACGCTTGCTGATACGATTCGCCCCCTTGTTGTTGATAATGCCCTTGATGAAAACCGCCCTGCTGAAAACGATAAGCCGCCTCGTGCATTTGTAAGCGTTGTTCTAATTGGGATTCCGAAAATCCTAATTGTCGTGCAATTACGTGCAACATTTGACGCTCATTGGGATGCAATGATCCGTCCGCAAATGCCGCTTGAATTTGCACCTCAATAAAAAACTGCAATAAATCACTGCGACCTTGGCAATTTTGGCGTAATTGAGCCAACGTATCCATTAAGGGAAAATCTGCTGACTTCCCTTCTCGGAAAGCCGCTTGAGCTGCTTGACGAGGCTCACCTTGAAGCCCCATTCGATCCATGATTGCACTCGCAACACGGATTTCATCCTCAGTAACGTGTCCTTTTGCTTTCGCTAAATGCCCCATTACCGCGAAAGCAGCACGAAAAAATTCACCTTGGCGCACCTGTTGTGTTTTATTATTAGTACCAAATCCGCCAAAACCCGATCGGCGATAAGGATTACGACGCGCAGCGTCAAATCGATGCCCTATAAACAGGCCAAGCACCAAACCAAATGGGCCACCAAGAAGGAAACCAAAGAATGCGCCCAAGATCTTGCCCAAAACCTGCATTTTATACTCTCTGATAATTTGCTAAATTTAGAAATATTTCCTTCGACACTTTGCCCTGAAAGGATGCCGTGAAGGTCGATTTGCATTATGATAACTGTCATTTATCGGGAAAGCTTGTAAAAACCGTGCCTTCTCGCTCTGCGCCAACACAGGAACGTTAACCTCCATGTCATTAACCTCCCGCAGCCTGCTTACGACCATGATCAGCTTGGCGCTTTACGGACCTTCGGTGGCTTATGCCAACACCTTAAACACGACGGAACCGACGCACGCTGAGCAAATGGTAACGGCCTCTCCTAAGCCGACTCATGCCCCTGAAGTGTGTATTCCACCCAATCAGAAACAAGAAGATATCAATAATCTTCCAATTACGATCAAAGCCAACGATGCTGTGGGTGTGAACAATAAAACCATCACCTATTCTGGGGATGTGACGGTAAAACAAGGCTATCGAACGATATCAGCCAATAAAGCGGTCTTTGATCAACCTAAAAATACCGTGACCGCAACGGGAGATGTATATGTTGATGAAGGCAGTCTAGCGGTTCATGCCCAGTCGATGCAGAGCAACATGACGACTCGCAATGCCGAAATGAATCAAGCTCGCTACAATTTAGTTTGTTCACCTGGGCGAGGACAGGCTGCACAAATTCGCAAATACAACGTTGATGGTACTCAATTCTATGAAATGAAGGACGGCACGTACACAACCTGTCCGGAAAATGATAAAAGCTGGCGCTTTGCTGCAACAACTTTAAAACGTAAAGGTGACTCACCTTTTGCGGATTTATACAACGCAACCTTCCAAGTTCACGATGTACCTGTTTTTTACATTCCTTATTTGCGTGTGCCTGTTGAAAAAGAACGCCTCACTGGCTTTTTATACCCATCCATCGGTATGAGTACTCGTGATGGTTTTGAGTTATCCGCACCTTTTTATTGGAATATTGCGCCCAATTACGATCTGATTTTCACGCCTAAATTAATGACCAATCGTGGGGTTGAACTGAGTTCTCGCTTCCGATACTTAAATGCTTTTGGAGAGGGTTCATTCCGAGCGGAATATTTGCCTCACGATAAAAAGTACCCTAATGATGGGGCTCGTTGGGCGTATAACTGGACTCACAATGGTATTTATGACCAAAACTGGTTATTCAATGTCGATTACAGTCGTGCCAGTGGACCAAATTATTTCAATCAAATCGATTCAAAAATTGGTAATCGAGAAGATAACAATTTAATGCAAACGGGTTCGGTTTCTTACCGTAACCAAAATTGGGACTCGACCTTAATGGTTCGAAACTTCCAACCGTTGCAAACGTCACCGTCATCCAATTACCGTTTATTGCCACAATTAACGGTAAATTATTACCAGCCTGATTTGCCTTATAATTTTGACTTTAATATGAAAGGGCAATTCAGTCGCTTTACGAATGAAAATCCAGATAAACCTTCTG
>CAMQZF010000107.1 GCA_947039525.1 uncultured Photobacterium sp.
CTCGATAAATAAAAAGAATTATAGACCATTACAACGAATTGGTTACATTACCGTAATTAGCATGTTTAGTTTTAGACTGCTTTTGTTTTTCTTCTTTGCTTATTTCTTTCTTATGATTATTAATCAATGCGTTATATTTTATTTTTATTGATGTATGAAATTAAAAATGTTTACTTCTTTAACTTAAAAGGAACTTTAGTTTGATGTTATATCGAGTGAGATAAGAGCATTGTTTTGATAGGAAAAATCTCATACGTCAAACATGACGTATGAGATAAGCAGATATTACTCTACTGTTAAAATACGCATGTTATTTGTGGTACCTATTTTATCCATTACATCACCTTGTGTAATGATGACAAGATCACCAGTTTGTAGGTAGTTTTTTTCTTTTAGTGTATCGATTGCCGCTTTGGCTGCTTCTAAGCCGGCATCGCTATTGCGGTTGAAATAAATTGGCGTCACTCCGCGATATAAAGCGGCGCGATTCAGAGTTTGATGATTGCGAGATAAAGCGAAAATTGGCAGGCCTGATGAAATACGGGACATCATCAAAGGAGTACGACCTGACTCGGTCAACGTGATCATCGCTTTCACATCTTTCATGTGATTAGCGGCGTACATTGTTGACATTGCAATGGTTTCTTCAGGGGTATTGAATTGATGATTTAAACGGTGATTAGATACGTTCACACTTGGTTCTTTTTCAGCGCCAAGACAAATGCTAGCCATAACTTCAACCGTAGTAACCGGGTATTGCCCTGCCGCTGTTTCGGCAGAAAGCATTACAGCATCGGTACCATCCAATACTGCGTTAGCAACGTCCATGACTTCTGCACGCGTTGGCATTGGGCTGCTGATCATGGTTTCCATCATCTGAGTTGCAGTGATGACAGTGCGATTGTAACGACGAGCGTGACGGATTAATTTTTTCTGTACGCCAACCAGTTCTGGATCGCCAATCTCCACACCTAAATCACCACGAGCTACCATGACGACATCGGATGCCATGATAATGTCATCTATGGCCTCATCACTTTCAACGGCTTCTGCACGCTCTACTTTAGCGACCAGCTTTGCATTTAACCCAGCTTCTTTTGCTAATCGACGAGCATAATTCATATCATCGCCATTACGTGGAAATGAGACTGCTAGATAATCGACTTCCATTTTTGCAGCGGTAATAATATCAGCTTTATCTTTATCAGTGAGTGCTTCTGCTGATAAGCCACCGCCTTTTTTATTGATGCCTTTGTTGTTGGATAATATGCCGCCAACCGTTACTTGGGTATGAACTTTATTTCCAGTTACTTCCACAACTTCCAGCTGAACTCGACCATCGTCTAGAAGTAAAATATCACCTTGTTGAACATCTTTTGGGAGTTCTTTGTAATCAAGCCCTACTGACTCTTGATTGCCCATCCCTTTAGGTAAATCGCTATCAAGGGTGAAGTGATCTCCAATGCTTAGTTCAACGGAACCTTCAGTAAATGTCGAAACTCGGATTTTTGGGCCTTGTAGGTCTCCTAAAATAGCCACATGTCGACCTAGTTTTTTAGCAATTTCTCTCACCTCTTGAGTTCGACGAAGATGATCATCCGCTGTCCCATGAGAGAAGTTCATGCGAACCACATTGGCACCTGCCGCAATGATTTTTTCTAAATTATTATCGCGATCCGTTGCAGGGCCTAATGTGGTAACAATTTTCGTACGGCGTATTCTATCTGACATAAAACTTCCTTGATTGTAAGATCTTGCTATGAGGTTCATGGGACGATATGACGGTGGTTATTGCGATTTACTGAATCGGGAGTCTTTTAAGGAATCTTTAACGCGCTTTAAATTCTCTCGAAAACTGGAGCCTCGACGTAATGTAAAACCTGTGGCTAACACATCCACAATCGTCATTTGAACGACTCGACTTGCCATCGGCATATAAATATCGGTGTCTTCTGGAACAGTAAGACAAATGGATAAAGAGCATTCGAGATCTAAGGGAGAGTCCTTTGCCGTAATGCCGATGACGGTTGCGCCATTTTTACGGGCCATTTGAGCTATTTCGACTAAACTTTTGGTTCGTCCGGTATGAGAAATAACCACAACCACATCACCATCTGTACAATTAATGACGCTCATACGTTGCATAACAATATCGTCAAAGCACACGATAGGAATATTGAATCGAAAAAATTTATTTTGCGCATCATGGGCAACTGAGGCCGATGCACCTAAGCCAAAAAACGCAATTTTTTTCGCTTGAGTTAATAAATCGACAGCTCGGTTAATTTGTTGAGCATCAAGACTGTTTTTAGCAACTTCTAAACAAGCCATTGTTGATTCAAAAATTTTTTTGCTATAGGCATCAGGCCCATCATCTTCTTCAACATTACGATTAACGTAAGGTGTTCCATTCGCGAGGCTTTGTGCCAAATGTAGTTTAAAATCAGGGAACCCTTTGGTGTCTAATCGACGGCAAAATCGATTAACGGTTGGCTCACTAACGTCAGCCATACGAGCTAAGGTCGCAATACTGGAATGAATTGTCGTTTGTGGTGAGGCTAAAATAGCATCTGCAACTTTGCGCTCACTTTTACTTAAATGATCAAGATTACTTTGTATTTTTTCAAGCGTGTTCATGAGATGACTTGACCTTGTTACTGACTTCTATCTGTATCAGGACTGTCAGTTTGGTAATGAAAAGAACAGATGTTTGAAACTATACTACTTTTGTTGTTTTTCCATCGGATGCAGATCTCAGAGTTTTGATAATTTTATGGGAATTTGAAGCGTATCTAATTTTTCTTCGTCAGTTTTAATCATTGTCTGCGAAATTGACAAAGATTGTTTGCTTGTATCACGCCTTTGTTGTGCTTATTTTTCACAGTGATGTGCTTTAATTACTTATTCATCACCAAATCGATTTAGGAATATTTGAGAGTGAAAATTACCGTATGTGGTTGTGGGTGGTTAGGGCTGCCTTTAGCGAAAGTATTACACGAACAAGGTCATGAAGTTTGGGGTACAAAAACATCTAAGGAAGGAGTTCAATTATTAAAGAAAGAAAATATTCATGGGGTATTGTTATCGTTACCTTTACTTAAATATGTTTGGACACAAAGCGTGTATCGAGCGTTATTAGCATGCGATGTATTGGTGATTAATATTCCTTGTGGTCGTAAGCAAGACAAAGCATTACAACACATTGAAAATGTCACTTCTTTATTAATAGCAGCCAAAGCGAATGGATGCCGTCGTGTTATTTTTGTTAGTACGACTTCGGTTTATGGTGATGTTCAAGGGCGTGTGGTAGAAACAAGCGAACCTTTTCCAGTCACAAGTTCGGCGTGTGCTAATTATCAATTAGAAAGAGAAGTCATTAAGTTGTGGGGAAGTGATGCCATTATTTTACGTTTATCTGGATTGATTTCGGAAAATCGTCATCCGGCTCGCTTTTTAGCGAATAAGCGGGATCTAACACAAGGTGGTACAGGAATAAATTTGATTCATCGTGATGATGTGATTCAGGGGTTTCTTGCGATTCTTGACTCTCAACAACACTGGGGGAATACATTTCATTTAGCTTCACCTTGGCATCCATCTCGTGAACAATATTATACAAAAATGTCTTTGTTGATGGGATTAACACCGCCTCATTTTTTGGATGTGCTTGGATCAGAGCAAAAACAGATTGATGCGAGTTATACTTTGAAGAGCTTAAAATTGTCTTTACGTTACCCTTTTTTATTGGATGATTTTTCTGAGGTATAAAAAAACGCTGAACATGATGTTCAGCGAGAAAAGTGAAATCGTATCTTTAAGGAGTTTTCTTACCAGAAAATAACGGCTCGGCGGCCACTGAATCGTCATTTTCTTTGTATGTATAAAGTATAGGACGTTTTTAATTCCTAAGAGTTCAAAATAAATGCATTTTTTTGTGTTTTTTAAAAAAAAGACCAGATTAATAAAAAAACCCATGTCGATATGAACATGGGTTTTGAAGAATGTGCTCTTCATAAGAAAAAAGCAGTGGCATATATTCAGACTGCGATTGTTGTGTTTGGTTCCGTTTTTGTTTTTCTTTCTGTTTCTTTTAATGACATTTCCGTTTGATAGAATTCAACGTCTAAAATGTAAAATTACATTTAATTCTTTAAATACAATCCATTAGGTGTGGTTTGTTGTGTTTGATGCGTTAATAATGCGAGTGAGTGCGTAATTTGATAATTGTATCGAAAAGGAAAGTTGTGGGTGTTGGGTTCATCACATATTAAGGGGTAAAAAACAATCATACTGATTGTCAATGCATTACGTGATTCATTGCAGTGATTAACGTATGTTGATTTTTGGTTTGTAATCAGAGCAAATGGCGTCATAATTTTTATTACAATTCTGATTTGTTTCCTGTGCCACACATCTGTGTGGCATTTTTTTTGATCACTCTTTGTGCGACTTGAGTCTATTGCTGTTTTTTTGTTGGTGCTTTTCTTTCATTTAATGCAAAAATGACATTTCTCTTTTATCCTAACGGTAATTACACAAAGGAATAAAACGATAATGATCATTAAACCAAAAATTCGTGGCTTTATTTGTACAACGACTCACCCTGTAGGTTGTGAAGCCAATGTCTTAGAGCAAATAGCTTACACTAAAGCGCAAGGAACCTTAAAAAATGGTCCTAAACGTGTTTTAGTGATTGGCTCATCAACGGGTTATGGCTTGTCATCTCGTATTGCTGCAGCGTTTGGCTGTGGTGCAGCAACCGTTGGTGTATTCCTTGAAAAACCTGGCACTGAGAAGAAAACCGGCAGTGCTGGTTGGTATAACAGTGCGGCATTTGACAAATTAGCGAAAGCGGAAGGTTTATACTCAAAGAGTTTAAATGGTGATGCCTTTTCTCATGAGATGAAGCAAGCGGCCATTGATACAATCAAAGCTGATTTGGGTCAGATTGATATGGTGGTTTACTCATTGGCATCTCCAGTGCGTAAAATGCCAGACTCAGGCGAGTTAATTCGTTCTTGTTTAAAGCCGATGGGCGAAACTTACACGGCAACAGCTGTTGATACGAATAAAGATGTTTTGATTGAAGCTTCAATTGAGCCAGCGACAGAAGAAGAAATTGAAAACACCGTTAAAGTCATGGGCGGCCAAGATTGGGAGTTGTGGATTAACGCTTTGTCTGATGCCGGTGTATTGGCTGAAGGTTGTAAAACTGTTGCTTACAGCTACATTGGTACTGAAATTACGTGGCCAATTTACTGGCATGGTGCGCTTGGCAAAGCAAAAATGGATTTGGATCGTGCTTCTGCTGAATTAAATGCGAAGTTAGCATCAATTCATGGTTCTGCAAACGTTGCAGTATTAAAGAGCGTTGTCACTCAAGCAAGTGCTGCGATTCCTGTTATGCCACTCTACATTGCAATGGTCTTTAAGAAAATGCGTGAAGAGGGTGTACATGAAGGCTGTATGGAACAGATCTTCCGTATGTTCTCTCAGCGTTTGTTTAAAGATAATGGTGAAGCGTCAGAAGTTGATACAGAAAATCGTTTACGTTTGGATGATTTAGAATTGCGTGATGATATTCAAACGCATTGCCAACAGTTGTGGGCTAATGTGACGAATGAAAATTTACGTGAAGTTACGGATTATCAAGAATACAAAGACGAGTTTATGAAGTTGTTTGGTTTTGGCATTGAAAGCATTGATTACGATGCGGAAGTCAATCCAGTTGTTGAATTTGATGTTAAAGACATCTAATTAACCTCGTAATTTCGTCATAAAAAAACCGCCGATAGGCGGTTTTTTTATATGGGAATGAATCGTCAATGGAAAATGATAATTAGGGTTCCTGCAATGGTTAATAAGACGTTTGCAATGGCGTAAGTACCCGCATAACCCAATGCAGGAATGGTACTGCGAGCATGCTCATTAATCATATCCATAGCTGGCGCACAGGTTCGCGCACCAATAATGGCACCGAAGAGTAAGGCTCGGTTCATTTTTAAAACATAAGCGCCAAATAGATAAGCCAGAATAACCGGGATCACACTGACCATTAAACTGGTCACAAAGACAGAAATACCAATTTGGTCAATCGAGCTGAATAGACGACCACCGGCACTTAAACCAATTCCGACCATGAATACCATCAGTCCTAAATCTTTGGCCATATTCAGTGCACCTTGTGGTACATAACCAAAAGTAGGGTGGTTGGCTCGCATGAAACCTAATGTAATACCTGCAACCAATAAGCCTGCGGCACTACCAAGCCCGAAAGCAACATGACCAAAGGTCATCGTGATTTCACCTAATAACAAACCAATGATAAAGAAGCAACAAAAGGCAACTAAATCAGCAATTTGACTGTGTACCGCAATAAAGCCAATGCGTTCAGCCAGTCCGAGTACACGGCTTTTTTCGCCACTGACCTGCAAAATATCGCCTTTATTAATACGAATCTTGTGATCCATTGGCATTTCAATTTGTGAGCGCACAACACGGTTTAAAAAGCAGCCATACTCTGACAAATTAAGCTCTGAAAGGCGTTTTCCGACGATACCATCATTTTTTACTACGATTTCTTCTTCAGCAATACGCAAATCGAGCAAATTACGATCAAAGACTTCTTTACCATTACGAAAGCTTGGATCAAGACGAGCGTGACTGTCAGGGTAGCCAACTAACGCAATTTCATCACCATCTTGTAAAATAGCATCGCCATCAGGGTTTGCTAGGATACCGTTGCGTCGAATACGTTCAATGTAACATCCCGTTTGGCGGTAAATACCTAGCTCACGCAGGTTACGCCCATCGATCCAGTTAATCAGTTCAGGGCCTACACGGTAGGCGCGAATAATGGGTAGGTACACTTTACGTTGTGCACCTTCTCCGATACCGCGCTCTCGAGCGATTTGTTGCGATGATTCCGCTAAGTTGGTTTTTTGCATTCTTGGCATTAATTTAGCGAGGAAGATCAAGCTGACCAAGCCGACTAAATAGGACATTGCATAACCGACACTTAAGCTATTCACTAAGTGTTGGATAATATTGGGGTCAGTAATGCCTGATAAGCCATTATTTAGCGCATCTTTTGCACCAACCAATACGGGTGTTGCTGTCAATGAACCTGCCATTAATCCAACGGATAAGCCAATATTCATTCCGAAATAATGACCCATGCCCATAGTGATAGCAATGGATGAAATAAGGACAACTAAAGCAAGAAGTAGATAGTGCTTGCCATCTCTGAAGAAAATAGCAAAAAAGTTAGGGCCTGCTTCAATACCAACACAGAAAATGAATAACATGAAGCCAATGTTAAGTGCATTAGCATCAAATGAGAATCCAGCATTACCAAATAACAATGCAGTTAAGAGCACGCCAATTGAATTACCCAACTGCATCTTTGCAATACGAAGTTTTCCAAAAGCAAGACCAACCGTTAAAACAACAAACAACAGCAGAATATTATTCTGATGAAGCAGAGCAGGTATATCGATATTCACAGCAAGATTTCCGGAAGGGAAGAAGAGGAGATTGAGACAAATTTTAGCTGATTTTATTGTTTTGGAATATATAAACAACAAAAAATTTCTCACTATATGAGAACGTTATTTTAGCGGTTTACTTGTAATGGCTTGATTTTAAGCAATAAAAAAGCGAAAGATGGTTTTTTACCCTTCGCTTTTTTGTTTATGGAAAATGATTTTACTTGAATAGACTTAAATTTTCTTTTGCATATGCTTCGAAATCAGTACAACCACCAATGTGTTTTTCATCGATGAAAATCTGTGGCACTGTTTGAACTGGTTTACCGACTGTTTTTTCTAAATCTTCTTTTGTGATCCCTTCAGCGTGAATATCGACGTAGCGATAGTTAAAGTCATCGCGTTCTGCTTTTAATTTTTCAGCTAACTCTTTCGCACGAACGCAGTATGGACAACCTGGACGACCAAAAATAACAACGAACATAATCACATCTCCTTTAAATTATTTATACACTATAACGTGAACAATAATGATCAGCAAAGTGGCTTTTCCTGTTTTTATCATTGTTGAAACCAATGATAAAAGCGCCCATAAGGCGCTTTATTATTTTTATAAAATAAAGAGAGGGATTAAAAAGTGTAGCGAATACCGACTTGTGTCGTGTCTTCACCGTTTTCTAATTGGTTGAATTGATGACCAATATAGGTGCGGAAGTGTTTATTAAATTTATAGATAGCTTCTGCTGCGATATATTCAACTTTATCTGACGCTTTGCCTGCGATATCTTCTTCTGTTTGTTTATTATAAACAGTATTTAGTGACAATTTATTGACTTTATACCCAGCAGCCAGCTCATAGCCGTAAGTATCTTTTTTTCCTTCAGAAGCAACAGTATAAAGACCTGCTAGATAGATGTCTGAATTATCATAATTAGCCGCAAGGGTATATTGATTACTATCATCAGCACCTTTTGTTGTATCTGTAACATAGCCTGCACCGAGTGCAAATCCCATTGGGGATTGATAAGTGGCTGATGCACCATAGCTACTTTTGTCTTTTTCACTGCTAGCAACGTAGTTTGCTGTTAACGTAATATCGTTAAATGTATTGTTGTAAACAAAGTTGTTTTCACGTTTGTCTTTGCTGCCACTGATGATTTCAGAGGCATCTCCGCTGCCTGTTGTCATAATATCCGTGAAATCACGAATGATAACTTGCGCAGAATCTTGTTTACCGTAAGAGATTTTACCCGCTTGAGTTTTTAAGCCTGCGTATAGATAGCGATTTTTAATTTTATCATCGTCGTCTTTAACTTCTAATTCATAGACGCCAAAAGCACTTAATTCGTCCGTAATTTTAGTCGTGCCTTTTAACTTAATTCGAGCGCGGCTTTTATCTTGAAAAGTACTGTTATCTTCATCTTCATAAGCTTTTGACATTTCAAAGCGAGCTTCGGCACGCCCGCCAATTTTTAATGTTGTTCCATTATTATCATAAACGGTTGCAGCGCCTGCTAACCCTGTGAAAAACAGTGAACTAATAGTAATAGCAAGTGTGGTGTGTTTCATTTTTTCCCCTTAACGAATAAACCTAAATAGGCGCAGTGCCTTAAAGCAGGGTTAAGATTAGGGAGTGTTTATTTAACTAATGTTTCTGTTTTATTTCAATTTTGTTTAAATTTTTATTTTTAAGTAATATTGATCGCACCACTTTATGTAATGGGTTTTATTCTCATTTGTGGGCAGTGAAAAGGACGTAGATCCGTTTTTATTTTGACGCTTTATATACTGTGTAT
>CAMQZF010000108.1 GCA_947039525.1 uncultured Photobacterium sp.
TCACCACTGGCGCCCGTTGGTAAATACGCATTTTGACCAATCGGCTCTAAACCGCCGGGATTAATGAAATTAACCAGATTAATTTGCCCCACGGGCACATTTTCTTGCTCTCCACGAACACGAACAGACACTTCGCCATCGGTGCCAATCGTAATGCCAACGGCATCATTGGGAATAGTTATTTCAGGTTCGAGGCGATGGCCTGAGCCCGAGGTCACCAATTGCCCCTCTTCATTAACGGTAAATTGCCCATTGCGGCTGTAACCTAAATTGCCATCCGCTAACGTTAGTTGAAAGAAACCGTCTCCTTCAATCATCAAGTCCAATGCATTGTCTGTGGTTTGTGTATTCCCCTGTGTGAACACTTTTTGCGTTGCAACCATTTGCGTTCCCGCGCCCAACATCAAGCCAGACGGTAAGGTGCTGTCTTGTGTCGCTTGACCGCCAGGTTGATTCACATTTTGGTAAAACAAGTCTTCAAATACAGCACGGCTTTTTTTAAAGCCGACAGTGGAAGCGTTGGCAAGATTATTGGAGATGTTTGAAATATTGGTTTGTTGAGCGTCTAAGCCCGTTTTACTGACCCACAGTGCTGAATGCATCATTGACTCCCTATCATTAATTCAGACTAAGTAACGAAGCTGAAGATTTATCCATTTCTTCAGCGGTTTTCATGAGTTTGACTTGGGTTTCGAAGTGGCGCTGTAATTCAATTAAATGCGTCATTTCTTCTATTGGATTCACATTACTGCCTTCTAATGCCCTACTTAATACTCTGATGTTCGGATCAGCATTAAAAACGAGTCCTGCTTGATTGGGTTTAAGTAACCCATCAGTATCTTTAAAAACGGCCTCTTGTGAGGGAGAAACCAGCTTTAAACGATCAATCACCACCGTTCCATTAGGGGGCGCACCTTGAGGCAAGACACTGATGTCGCCTTGTTTGGATATTTGAATGTTGCTCACCGGCAACGGCAGTGCAATGGGATTGCCATTTTCACCTAACACGAATTGACCTTGCTGGGTTTGAAGTAACCCAGTAGCATCCACACGCAGTTGCCCTGCTCGGGTATACGCTTCTTGTCCTTGTTGATCCAACACGGACAAGAATCCTTGCCCTTCTACCATCACATCCAAATCTCGCCCCGTGGTAATGGTGGCACCCTGCGCCCAGTTTTGAGCTGGGCTTTCAGACAAAGCAAATACGCGGGACGGCAAACCTTCACCATAGGCTTGCATACTTCTCGCTTGGGCTAAATCGGCGCGAAAACCCGTGGTGCTGGCATTGGCTAAATTATTGGCTCGCAGTTGCAAACTTTGCATGTCTTGCTTTGCCCCAGACATGGCTAAATACAGCGCTCGATCCATCGAATGCCTCTTTTAAATAAGGTTAAACATTAACGAATTTGCAGTATGTTTTGCTGCAACTGATTATTGACGTCTAACGCGCGCGAACTGGCTTGAAAATTTCGTTGTGCAGAAATCAAATCCACCAGCTCTTGAGTCATATCAATGTTTGATTGTTCGAGAGTGCCGCTTTTTATCGCGCCAAATTCTTGCTCTGAGGCATCCCCAAGATTCAATGCGCCCGACTCTTGAGTTTGTGTCCACAACGTACCACCGAGTTGCGCTAACCCTTGCTCGTTAGCCACTCTTGCCATGGCGATTCGACCGACGGTACGGTCTTTACCGTTTGAGTAAGACGCCATGACATTGCCATCGGGATCCACATCGACTTTGATTAAATGCCCGCTGGTTGCACCATCCATGTCTTCAAATTCACGCACATCAAACGGCGCTGCGTATTGAGTCGTTGCGGAGCGACCATTGGCGTTATTCATAGAGAAATTCATGGTTAAGGCTTGTGCTGGATCGGCGCCCCCCATATTGATGCCTGCGGTTTGAAAATCTTCCATCACAATATTTTGGTTCGCGACAAGTTGACCGGAAGCATCAAAATTTAAAGTATGCCCATTATGGACACCTGCGGGAGTCGCTGGCTGAGCGGCAACATTTAACGACTGCTCAACCCCTGCCGAATCGGTAATGGTGTAATAGGCGCTCCATGCATTAGGCACGGCATCTTTCACATAATAGGTGGTTAAGGTATGAGGGCTGCCCAACGAGTCGTACATCGTTGTTGCTGTTGATTTATTGTAAGTATCGTTTTGTAAGTGATCAAACGGCGTATTATTCGGCGCTACTGCTGAATTCGGTAAATTCACACCCAAATTCATGTTTCTTGACGCCACAGGTGCGCCATATTGCTCATCAATCTTCAGCTTCTGCGGTTGCTGAGAGACTATGTCATTGGTGATGTCGTTGACTTGATAACCCAATAGAAATAAGCCTTCACCATTCACGACTTCGTTATTTTTATTTAAATGAAACGCACCATTGCGCGTTAAACTCATGGTATTTTGATTCCCGACATTTCCTTCTTCTGATAGCGCAAAGAAACCCGACCCCGACACGCGCAAATCCAATGGATTATTGGTGTACACACTCGATCCTTCATGGAATTGCTGCGCAACGGTCGCTGTTTGTACCCCATTCCCCGTTGTCGTATTCGCATTTGAAAAAATGGAATTGGAATACACATCAGAAAATTCAGCACGGGACTCTTTAAAGCCCACGGTATTGGCATTCGCTATATTATTACTGGTGGTGTTTAAGTCTTTTTGTGCCGCGCTCAATCCACTGAGTGCAATATTAATGCTCATGTTACGCCTCCTTGCGTTGACCGAGTTGAGTGACGTCTTTTAACGATACGGCTTTTTCTTCACCTTTTAGGTTTAACAACACCTCATTTTTACCCAACACAACACTTTCGACCTGATTGTAAGTCTGCACTTCCAAAGCTTGTGGCTTATCATTAATACTCGCTGTCACCGACAGTCGATAAGATCCCGCAGGAAAAGGTTGTCCTTTGTCATTTTGACCATTCCAAGTAAAACCTTGCATACCCGCAGTGACTGACTCCAAGGGTAAACTGTGAATCATTTCACCTTGCTTTGTGGATATTTGTACCATTGCCTGATCCACCCCCACCGGTAACGTCACTTGCCCTTGTACTGTACCATCGGCAGATTTGATCGCGTATTCATTGGACACCAAAACCTCAGTTCCCACCAAAGAAGCGGCTTCTAACGCTTGATTTGAGGTGATCGACGAATTTAATTGACCGAACTGTTCATTCATTTTATTGATGCCGTCAACGGTCGAAAAAGACGCCATTTGCGCAATCATTTGATCATTACTGACGGGTTTAAATGGATCTTGTTGTGCTAATTGTTTCGTTAATAACGATAAAAAATCGTCTTGTTTTAAGGCATTTTTCCCGGGTTTTTCTGTGCCTTGTTCTGGTTTCGATAACGCATTAAGCGTTTTGTTTTGTAATGATGGCCCCGTCGTCGATTGAGATTTCACGTCCATGATGGCTCTCTTTTTTATTTGCCCATTTGTAAGGTGTTCATCAACATTTTTTTACTGGTTTCCGACACTTGAACTTGTGTTTGATAAGACTGAGACGCTGAAATCATATTCGCCATCTCCTCCATCACATTGACATTTGGCTTATAAACGTACCCTTCCTCATTCGCCATTGGATGATCGGGATTATATTGCGCCTCTAACGGTTTATTGCTTTCCACAATACCTTGTACTTGAACCCCTTGAGCCGAAGACTGAGTTGATAACGCCGATGATAAAGCGGCGGAAAAAATCGGATGTCGTGCTTTATAGGTTTCTCCGGCCGAACTGCTGATGCTGTTTGCATTCGCCAAATTGCTAGCGGTTGTATTTAATCGTACGGATTCCGCACTCATGCCCGAGCCAGCGACATTAAAAATTGAAAATAAACTCATGATTATTGTCCTTTTAATGCTTTCGTCAGGTTTTTAAATTTACTGCTCAGAAAGTCTAACGAGGCTTGATATTCAAGCGCATTCTGCATAAACAAATTACGTTCTAATTGAGCATCAACGGTATTACCATCACCCACATCTGGTTGTGTTGGCGTTCGATATTGAGTAGAAAAAGAAGAGGATGGCGTACTGGTAAGGTATTGTTGATGGGTTCGGGTCACCCCCATCGATTGGCTGGTTGAAGCTAATTTTAGAGCCTGTTCAAAATTACTGTCTTTGGCTTTATAGCCAGGCGTGTTGGCATTGGCGAGGTTGCTTGCTAATAATTCCGCACGTTGACGGCGAACACCAACTGAATATTGATGAATGCCCAATGCCTTATCAAATGAAATTCCCATGTAAGCTCCTGTTCTGTTTGTAAAAAAACAGCAAGCTCAATGCCAGACCAAATTATTGACGCCATTAAATATCAAAATAGGAAGGAGAATCACTTCTTTAAACGGTAAATGATGCCTGGATTACATCGAATCATGTCGAATTGATCACTGATTCCCGATAAAGATTCTGACGCGCCTAAAATAAGATAACCTTTAGAATGTAAGCATCGTGCCATTTGTTGGATTATTCTTTTTTTGGTTTCCGGTGAAAAATAAATCAATACATTACGACAATAAATGATGTCGAATTTCCCCATCAAACCGTAACTGTCTTTCAAATTCAGTGAATGAAAGGACACCATTTTATGAATCGCATCGTTGACCTTCCATGTTCCATCGTTATTATTCGTAAAAAATTGCTGCTTTCGTTCTAACGACAGTCCTCGACTTAACGCCAATTGATCATAAATTCCTTCACGACACTGCGCCAACATAGAGGGTGATAAATCACTGCCCACAATTTGGGCGCCACACGGTAACGCCATGGCTTTCGCGTATTGATATTCCAATATGGTCATGGCAATGGAATACGCTTCTTGTCCTGAAGCACTCGCCGCAGACCAAATGCGTATCGGACGCACCAATTTTGAAAAATTCGGTAATAACGTCGTTTTTAACACCGAAAAAGGATATTCATCTCGAAACCACAGTGTTTCATTCGTGGTCATTGCATCAATAGCCGCGATTTCCAATTCTCGATTTTGTTTATTCTGAAGCAGAATAAACAATTCAGATAACGATCCTAATTTAAATTTAGCGAGTAGTGGCGTTAAACGGCTGCGTACCAAATATTGCTTATTTGCCCCCAACACAATTCCACAAGCATCTTCGATAAACAGGCAAAAACATCGATAGTCATGATCGGTGATCATTATTAATGAGAACCTTGTGATGACGATGGATTAACAGCTGCTTGAACAGCGGCACCTAATTCATCTGGATTAAATTTAGGAATAAAAGCATTTGCGCCAACACGTTGGATCATCGACTGATTAAATACACCGCTTAACGATGTATGTAAAATAACGGTGAGTCCTTTTAATTGAGGATGATTTCTTATGGCGGAAGTTAAAGTGTAACCATCCATTTCTGGCATTTCAATATCAGAAATCACCAAAGAAATACGTTTAGAGAGATCCGTTTCTTCGGCAGATTTTTTCAACACATCCAACGCTTCTCGGCCATTTTTAACTAAAATACAAGAATACCCGAGCCCTTCAATTGCCGATTTAATTTGTTTTCGAGCAACGCTTGAGTCGTCAACAACAAGAATAGGATTATTTTTATTATCACCTTGTTCTTGTATCGGGATAATAGTGCACTCAGTCGATACCGGCGCAATGATGTCTAATATTTTTTCAACATCCAATACTTCAACCAGTTTCTCATCAAATCGTGTTATCGCGGTTAAATAATGATCACTGCCAATACCCGATGGTGGTGGCAAAATATCTTCCCAATTCATATTAATGATGCGATCAACGGAAGAGACTAAGAAACCTTGTACTGAACGATTAAATTCTGAAATGATCACAAACCCATTTTCAACGTCGGTCATCGGTTCATTATTAATGATCAAATTCATGTCAATAATAGAAACGGTTTGACCTCGGATATGTGCAATGCCTTTTAGCCATGGATGGGCATTAGGAATCGGCGTGATCTCTGGACAGCGTAGAACTTCTCTTACTTTAAAGACGTTAATACCATAGTATTGTTCACGATTTAAATGAAACAAAAGTAACTCTAGACGGTTTTGCCCGACTAACTGTGTTCGTTTATTCACGGAATCTAAAATACCCGCCATGATTTTACCCTTTAAAGTTATTACTCTGATCCTGATTTCGATACAGTGATGGAGTGAAAAATAAACAGGATGAATTATGCAGAAAAAATGCTCTAAACTAGACCGTTTATGGATTATCGGCATCTTATCCTTGCTCTTTAGTCAGAATATTAACGCTCAAGAGCCCACAACTAATCTGGCTGATGCCATCAATCAATACATTACTGACGCTTTACCATTATTAAAGCAAGGTCACTACCGCATCAAAGCTGGGATTGATGATCGTCTCAAGCGATTAAATTGTCAAATACCCTTAGAGATATCTTCTGTTATGCCATTAAAAGCCAATACTCGGCATACAATGAAACTGATGTGTTCTCAACCGATTTGGCAACGATATGTCCCTGTGAGTATCAGTATTGAACGAGCCACCCTTGTCGCAGCCCAAGATTTACCTCGGGGGCATTTAATTACAGCTAACGATCTCATCGTTAAAACAATCGCCACACACACATCCAGAAGCTCGACCTATTCCACTCCCTCACAATTAATCGGAGCCAAAATTAAGCGGCCAATACGTGCCGACCGAGCCATTACCTCTCGATATGTTTGCTTAGTTTGTCGTAATGACAGTGTCAAAATCGAAGTAAAAAAAGCAGGCTTTTCATTAATCACTCAAGGCATTGCCTTAAACGATGGTGTGAAAGGCGACACAATTCGAGTTCAAAACACACAATCAAAACGCATAATCCCTGTTATTATTCATGATGTGGGCAAAGTTCTGGTACGATTCTAGCCATAATTAAAGTTATATGATCGCTCACCGATACAATTTTATCGTTAATGAAAGGATTTCAAACAATGACTGGTATTGATGCTTATCGCTCCACCAACATTCCGATATCATCGGTAAAAGAGATTTCTCATCCCTCAAAATCAACCGACATTACTGTCGACAAAACACCGTCAAATCAAGATACCTTATCTCTTAGCGCGGATGTAAAACACTTGAATGCCATTCAACAACAAATGCAAAATGATCACTCGGATATTGATGTGCAAAAAATCGAATCAATCAAAGCTAAAATTGAGCAAGGGCAATATCATCTTGATGCAGACCTATTAGCGAAAAAAATGATTACTCTTGATTAGCAACTTGACTCCAAATTATTAAATCATTGGAATAACATGGATGAAACTCAACGAACAAACAGAGCTTACTCAATTAATACAATTACAACTCAAGGACGCCGATGACCTCAAGATCCTATTGCAAGAAGAGAGGCAAGCCTTAATTGAACGTAATATTTCCAAACTACCGTCCTTGTCTGCCAAAAAAATGACGATACTTACAACATTAAAAGAAAGGGAAAACCAAATTCATCAAAATAAAAACACAAGCAGTCGACAGTCTATTGATAATCACCAGCTATATATTTATTGCGAACAATTAGAAGCGGAAAATCAAAAACTATTACAACGTATTCATTTGAGTTATCACAAGTTACAAAATAAGCTTCAACAACACACTTCCAATAACACAACTTATGGGCACACAGGCACAACAAAAAATCACGATAACTTAGGAACCTATTATTCGATTTAAAAGCGCCACTCTGTTGTGTTGGGTACTGAGATAATATCCATATTGTGTTTTAATTTTTGCATTGTCGATAAGTCCAGTTCCATTTCAGTTATATATGTATCACCAACAGGGTACGTCCGTACCACTTTGGCACCTCTAATCACACCACTCACATTACCAGAGGTTTGCTCAAACCCGAGCCGCTGATCTTTTAATGAAAAGCGATTATCTATATGTACACCATAAATCTGTTCACTTAATTCCTGATAGGCATTTAACTTGGATGCTCGCATCGCATTTAATTGACGATCCTCTTCTGTTTTTCCCCTTTGATCACGAATTGAGGCGTAACCTACTGCCGTAATCAGCCCTTCCATAGAGACGACTTCCATCACTTTTGTGGAAGATGTAGTAACACAGCCTGACATCAATATTGATGTTAATGTCAAAAATACAAAATATCGTTTTGCCATCATCAACTCTCCTTGTTTACGTATCTTTATATTCTGTTTGTTATTATGTGTTTTTCTTCTGAATATCCGCAACATTACGTCGAATTAAATACCCTTCCTTTTGTTGTATCTGATACTGAGTTTCGACTTCTCGCCCAATGTACTCCATCGGCAAAAATCCTTGAGCTGAAGCAACAACAACACGAGAGCGCATTCCAATCACTCTGGCATGAATCAGCACTCCGCCTGGCTGATGTAACATCGTACCCGTTAACACGTAATCGACATTTTGTTGCTGCTCTAAATCTCGCCAATCTCGACTGATCGCAAAATCACCTAAAGCCGTCACTTGTATAGAGCCCGTGGCTTTATAGTCCACTAAGGTATAACCGCGCTTTTGCATTTGATTTAAAAAACCCTCACTCACGGCATTCCCTAACCAATTTGTTTTATTCATTTTTTGAAGATCCACAAAAGAGGTTACCGCTAATGGCGTGCTTTCGGTTAAAAACTGATTTGACTCAATAAGTTGATTGGTCATCCCTTCAAGAAAAAAGCTTAATGTGTGCTTGGGAATACCCATAAAAGAGGATGATAACGGGCTTTTTTGTACGACTTTTCCATTATAAATAGGCCCAGTGGTACAGCCCGTCAGTCCAATAACACAAAATAAGCCAACACCGATTCTCAGTCTCATATTATTACCCATTATCGGCATATCTTTTGCTTAAATCTAAAAAAGACAACAAACATGCCTAGTTTTATTAACTCAATGCCTTTATTAAGCAAATATCATACTAAGGGTTCGTTATTACATGAAAATTCATTATTTTTTAGGGTTACCTTGCTTATTACTATCAGTATTCGCTCAAGCAAATTGGTTAGAAATACACAGTGAATCCATCATCATTAATGATAAAAATCAGGCTCGTCAGCACGCATTAACACAAGCTCTGGCTCAAGCAATTAATTTTGCACAAGCGGACACGAGTAATATAAAAAAATTACAGCCTTTTCTCGCGCAGGAAAAAACAAGGTATCAATTTAATCATAATGAAATCAAAGAGATTTTGATTATTGAAGAAAAACAAACACCGACAAAATACGAGATAAAAACTCGAATTCAAATTATTCC
>CAMQZF010000109.1 GCA_947039525.1 uncultured Photobacterium sp.
ACAACGCTTCTTTTCCATTGAATCTTGTTTCTTCCTAAAACAAAATTCAATGCGAGTGGTGAGGGTGAATCACCACAAAAAGATAACACGAGTATGACATTATGAAACAAAGCAAAAACAGAAGATATGATCTTTTTCAGCTTGTTAGAAATAATTAATCACAGTTCTTTTTTCTATCTCGTGACCATTTTCAGCTGTTTTTAAATCAGTCCCGTAAGTCCAATTCATTATGAATCAACACCACACACTGAGAAGCGAATAACATTTTCGGCCCTAAACTGATCTTTTCTGTGCCCAATCGCTTTAAGGTATTAAAACTTTTCTTTGGCATTGGAATGTGATCGGTCAATAAAAAGCATGGATTGTGTGCAAAACTTTGGTCACGGATAAAAGTGCCTTTTTTATCCATCATATACAATTGGTGATCAATCGCTAATTCTTGAATTAAATGCTCAAAACTGATCGTACGAACCGTAATCCCTTTTTCAACAACACGTTCCATTTCTTTTATCATGCCTTTTGAGGCATCTAATGCTTTCGCAATTTTCGTCAGCCACACTTGTTCATGAAATCCGCCTAAATCTGTGACTTCATTAGAATCAAAACGAATCGTACGAGAGAAATCTTGCGTGCTTTCTAGGACCAAATACACGACGACATCTTCACGGTGTGCTTGTGCCATAAAAATGGTGTTCATCAAAGTATGAGCCAAAATTTCCGAATGCGCTTCTTGCCCAACAGCGGCTAACATTTGCTGACTGTCTGTTGATGCTGCACGTGCTCGCAATACGAAGGTTCTCATGAATGACTCCTGCCTTTCTTTATCTAAAATGGTTTTACCCTAATATACCCCGAATTGAAGCTTGAACCGAGTCACAAAACATTAAGAAAAAAAGCCACCCATTGGGTGGCTTTTCAAGTTAACCGAGATTAACCCGCGCATTACGGAACATTCGCATCCAAGGACTGTCTTCTTTCCAATCATCAGGGTGCCATGAATTGGCAACCGTACGAAAGACTCGCTCTGGATGTGGCATCATGATGGTGACACGACCGTCTTCTGTCGTTAAACCTGTAATGCCATTAGGCGATCCGTTTGGATTTTGTGGATAGGATTCGGTCACTTGACCGTAATTATCCAAGTAACGCAGAGCTATCGTGCCTGAATGTTCTAAGTTAGCCAGATGCTCTGCATCACGCACTTCGACACGCCCTTCACCATGCGAAACTGCGATAGGCATAAAGGATCCTGCCATCTCATTGAGAAATAAAGAGGGCGTTTGCTGTACTTCCACCAAGCTGAAGCGTGCTTCAAAACGCTCAGATTCATTGCGAACAAACCGGGGCCATAAGTCCGAATCTGGAATTAATTCACGCAAATTAGAGAGCATTTGACAACCATTACACACCCCTAATGCCAAAGTGTCTCGACGATCAAAGAAGCGAGAGAACTCATCTCGAGCTTGTGGGTTAAAGAGAATGGATTTTGCCCATCCTTCCCCCGCTCCGAGCACATCACCATAAGAGAAACCGCCACAAGCGACTAATCCTTGGAACTCATCAAGTTGAACGCGTCCTTGAATGATGTCACTCATGTGAACATCAATGGCATTAAAACCCGCACGATCAAACGCCGCTGCCATTTCCATTTGTGAGTTTACGCCTTGTTCGCGCACGATTGCCATATTGGGTCTAATGCCCTTAGCAATAAATGGCGCACTGATATCAGTGTTCACATCAAACGATAAAGACACACTCAAACCAGGATTATGGATGTCTTGCTTGGCTTCAAACTCTTCTAATGCGCCTTCTGGGTTATCTCGCAAACTTTGCATATGGAAAGTTGTTTCTGCCCAAATAGTGCGTAATACGGTACGCGATTGAGATAAGACACAATCGTTACCATTCCAAACCCGAACGATATCCTCATCAATCACAGTACCAATCACATGACTGCACTCATCCAGTCCATGAGCAGCCAGTACTGACAACACCTCATCAATGTCTTTTTGGGCAATTTGTAACACAGCACCCAACTCTTCATTAAATAAAGCAGCGAGAGGATCGGTGCACTCCTCTGCTTGCGATAAGGTATTGACATCAATTTCGACACCAACGTGACCTGCGAACGCCATTTCAGCCACAGTAACGTATAAACCCCCATCCCCTTTATCATGATAAGCCAAAACTTTGTTATCACGGATTAGACTCTGCACTGCATTAAAGAAGCCCTTTAATAATTCAGGAGAGTCGACATCGGCGGGTTTATCGCCCAATTGTTTGTACACTTGGGCTAATGCCGTCGCGCCCAAACGATTTTGACCGCAACCCAAGTCAATAAACAACAACGCGGTTTCGCCTTTGTCTATACGCAGTTGTGGTGTGACGGTTTTACGAATGTCTTCCACTCGTCCAAAAGCGGTGATCACTAAAGATAATGGTGACGTAACTTCGCGAGATTGACCTGACTCTTGCCATTGTGTTTTCATTGACATCGAATCTTTACCGACTGGAATGGTTAATTCCAAAGCTGGACACAACTCTTCACCAATCGCTTTAACCGCAGCGTACAAACCGGCGTCCTCAGCTGGATGCCCACCTGCTGACATCCAGTTCGCCGACAGTTTAATGCGCTTCAAATCCCCAATATCACAGCCAGCCATATTGGTGAGTGCTTCACCTACCGCCAAGCGAGCTGAGGCTTCAAAATCGAGTAAAGCAACTGGGGTTCTTTCACCAATGGACATGGCTTCACCGTGGTAGGTGTCGTAACTGGCCGCAGTAACCGCGCAATCTGCGACTGGAATTTGCCATGGGCCAACCATTTGATCACGCGCCACCAGCCCAGTAATAGAACGATCACCAATGGTAATTAAGAAGGTTTTTTCAGCAACGGCTGGTAATCGAAGCACACGATGCGAGGCCTCTTCCCAATCAATGCCATCACGAAGTAAGGCATTGCCCGTCACTTGCTGAGAAGTAACATCCCGTAACATTTTTGGCGCTTTACCCAATAAAATATCCAATGGCATATCAATCGGTGTATTCTCGAAATGCGCGTCCTCTAAGGTCAAATGACGTGCTTCGGTTGCCTCACCGACAATGGCGTATGGGGTACGTTCACGGTGGCATAACGCTTCAAACGTTGCCATGCGATCGGTTGGAATTGCTAACACATAGCGTTCTTGTGACTCATTACACCAAATCTCTAATGGGCTCATGCCCGGCTCATCATTGAGCATATTACGTAGGTGGAAATGCCCACCACGCTCTCCATCATTCACTAACTCAGGCAAGGCATTCGATACCCCACCCGCACCGACATCGTGAATAAAAGCGATGGGATTGTCGTCCCCCATTTGCCAACAGGCATCAATCACCTCTTGGCAACGACGCTCCATCTCTGGATTTTCACGTTGAACCGAGGCAAAATCCAGATCTTCCGCTGACTGACCCGATGCCATTGACGAAGCTGCGCCGCCACCTAAACCAATGTTCATGGCTGGGCCGCCCAGTACCACCAGCTTTGCCCCAATAGGAATCTCTTTTTTCTGTACATGATCAGCACGGATATTTCCCATACCACCAGCGAGCATAATGGGCTTATGGTAACCACGCACTTCCTCGCCATTATGAGAGTGCACTTTTTCTTCATAGGTACGGAAGTAACCCAATAAGTTAGGACGACCAAACTCATTATTAAACGCAGCACCACCTAATGGGCCTTCTAACATGATGTCCAATGCGGTCACGATACGGCGGGGTTTACCAAAATCACTTTCCCAAGGTTGAACAAAATGAGGAATGCGTAAATTAGACACCGAGAAACCAACCAAACCGGCTTTTGGTTTTCCACCAATACCTGTAGCACCTTCATCACGAATCTCGCCACCTGAGCCAGTTGCAGCTCCGGGCCATGGTGAGATCGCCGTTGGGTGATTATGGGTCTCCACCTTCATTAAGATATGCGTGTCTTCTTGATGATATTGATATTGACGAGAGTCTGGCTCAGGGAAAAAACGTCCTACTGATGACCCCACCATCACTGCCGCATTATCTTTGTAAGCCGACAACACGTAATCAGGATGCTGTTCATAGGTATTTTTGATCATCTTAAACAAGGATTTTTCTTGTTTTACACCATCAATGATCCAATCAGCATTGAATATTTTATGGCGACAATGTTCTGAGTTTGCTTGAGCAAACATCATTAACTCCACGTCGTTTGGATTACGTCCTAAATCCGTAAAGCTTTCAATCAAATAGTCAATTTCATCTTCGGCTAACGCCAAACCCAAAGCTTGATTCGCTTCTTCAAGCGCTGAACGCCCACCCGTTAAAATATCAATCGACGTTAACGGTGCTGGCTCAGAGACCGAAAATAAAGCCTGTGCGTCTTCCAGTTTTTCACACACCACCTCCATCATACGATCGTGAAGTAATGATGTGAGCTGCTTGGTTTGCTCAGCTGTCAATTCGGTTTCGATTTCAACGCAAAAAGCAATGCCCCGCTCTAAACGGCGCACGGAAGTTAACGTACAGTTATGAGCAATGTCTGTGGCTTTGGAAGACCAAGGAGAAATCGTTCCGGGACGCGGAATCACTACAAACAACGTCCCTGTCGACGTGTATTGCGTTTGGCTTGGCCCGTACGTCAATAAGCGCGTGAGAATTCGCTGTTCTTCGCTCGTTAAGGGAGAAGATAAATCGGCAAAATGCATAAAGTCCGCATGAATGCCAGAGATAGGCAGTTGCCCTTCACGACAACGGGCTAATAATTTAGCTAAACGAAACTCAGACAACGCCGGTGAACCACGCAAAATTTCCATATGCTTATGACTCTCAATGTGCTGTGAATAAAGATGGGATGAGCGTAATTCCTCTTATAGAAAGTCATTACGCTGATCACCCTTTTGATTTCTCTGCCTTTTTATTTACGTTTACTTATCAGATTGAGGTGCGTAAAGCAGTATAAGGGAAAAGAAAGTGTGATGTAACACTTAACGCAACCGTTTGCTTTTTTTTTGACCCGTGTATAAAAACACATCAACAACCATTAAAAATGATTGTCTTATAAAGAAAAACCCCATCGAACTCACTGTTAGCCAATGACAAACTTCTTTATCAGTAACAGCTTTGCTATAACCCAAGTCTGTCTCTTATTTTGGGTATGGGCGATTGCGTCGTTACTTCTCATGGCTTTCTATTAAACGCCATTTTTACATACTGTTATCCGTATCACTGCTGAGTGGCTGTCCAATGCCATCCGATCCACCGTCAGAATTGGAGCGAATACGTCAAAATGGTGTCTTACGTGTCGGTACGCTGAATAACCAAATTTCGTATTATATTGGGACAGAAGGCCCTACTGGATTGGATTACGAACTGGCTCAACGCTTTGCCGATTATTTGGACGTAAACTTAGAGATACAACCATCCTATGCTTTATCAGGATTATTCCCCGCGTTAGCTCGTAAAGAGGTCGATCTCCTTGCCGCTGGCTTGACGATAACCCCCGAAAGAATGGCGACATTTGAGCCCACTCCCGCTTATTACTTTGCTCGCCAACTTTTGGTGTACAAAAAAGGGCAATGGCGCCCACGAGATTTAGCTGATCTTGCCAGTCGTAAAGAAAAAATTGCCGTGGCCGCCGGATCAAGTCACGAACAAAAACTCATCGAGATTCAGAAAAAACATCCAACCTTAACGTGGACCAGCATTCCTGATGCGGACAATGATGAGTTATTACGGTTAGTCGCAACAGAGAAGCTCGATTACACCATTGCAGATTCCATGGAAGTCGCGTTAATTCAGCGCGTCTACCCCGAGGTCACCATTGCTTTATCACTGACTGAAGATGAGCCAATTGCTTGGTTCATTAATGAGGAAAATGACAATAGTCTACAAGCGCTATTAATTGAATTTTTCGGAGAGTTGCAAGCCAGCGGTGACCTTGCACAGTTAGAAGAAAAATATTTTGGTCACATTGAACGCTTTGATTATGTGGATACTCGAGCTTTTGTACGCTCATTAAAGACAAAATTACCTAAATGGGAAGCCTTATTTAAACGCCACGCTGGAGAGTTCGATTGGCGTCTGCTTGCCGCTTTGTCTTATCAAGAGTCCCATTGGAACCCAACCGCAACCTCGCCAACAGGCGTACGTGGAATGATGATGCTCACTAATCCAACCGCCAAGTCCGTAGGCGTCACAAATCGGTTAGATCCCGAACAAAGTATTCAAGGTGGCGCGAAATATCTGCAAAGAATGATGAAACGCATTCCAGATAGCATTGAATCTCATGAGAAAATTTGGTTTGCTTTGGCTTCTTACAATATTGGATTTGGACACTTAATGGATGCGCGTCGTTTGACAAAAGCCCAAAACGGTAACCCCGATCAATGGAGTGATGTAAAAGCGCGCTTACCACTATTACGCAAGCGGCAATACCACCAACATACTCGCTATGGCTATGCTCGTGGTGATGAAGCGGTGCATTACGTTGAAAGCATTCGCCGTTATTATCAGAGTATTCAAGGCTATGAGCAGCAAATGGCGGCGCAATTAAAAAACACCTCTGTTGAATGGGTCAATGGCATTAAAACCTTGACGCCAATCCCAGTAAAACCCAATTTAAATACACAAACCGATGTGCCATCTAAAAACGATATACCGTCTTTACCGACGATGGCACCATTAAATTAATAAAAAAGAGGTGATGGGATTATCACCTCTTTCTTCAACAAGGATGATGACTGATGAAAGCGACTCGCCGCCCGTTTCATACCAACAAACGCACGACTACAACTTCATCTATCCATCGACAACGCATGCGACGTAATCAACATCGCAAAGTGCTGTGGCGTCAACGCAGTTACAGCGTGTATTGCACAACGTTAGAACAAGAGAAGCAAATCAAAGCGGACGCCGAAAAAGCCGAGTTGGATTCGCTTTCATAGGCACAAATTCACCTTTTTTCTGCATTTCACTTTGTTTCTATATCATTGCTGATAATGATTTATCGATCCGAGTCACTTAGACGCAATGCTTGTTTTTCGGCTTTTTTCTCTTGTCGACGACGGCGAAAAAAAGCCTGTAGTTGTTCACGACACGCCTCTTCTAATACACCTGACTGTTGTTCAACTCGATGAAAGGAGTGCTCATGATCCAATAAATTCATCACACTGTTCGCAGCCCCTGTCTTTAAATCAGGTGCACCATACACGACTCTTTTCACTCGGCTGTGCACCATGGCACCCGCACACATCGGGCATGGCTCTAAAGTGACGTACAAAGTTGTATCGACCAAACGATAATTTTGAATGTGTTGACCCGCTTGACGCAGCGCCATGATCTCAGCGTGAGCGGTCGCATCGTGATGACCAATGGATCGGTTCCAACCTTCCCCAATGATTTTCCCTTGATACACCACAACCGCACCCACAGGTACTTCGCCTTCGGCTTCCGCTTGCTCAGCCAAAACCATCGCTCGTTGCATAAAACGCAGATCGTCTTCTGTGGTTAACTCAACCTGCTTATCAGTGTCATTCATCATAACCTCAAACCACTACAGTGATGATGGGTTTAAACGCTCAGCCAAAAAGTCGACTAACATACGAACTTTGGGTGATAAGTGGCGATTATTTGGGTACAAAGCCCAAATCCCCTCTTTCTCTTCTTGATAAGTTTCCAGCACCACGACCAAATCCCCATTATCAATATGAGGCTGTACGTAATAATCAGGCAATTGTGTTAGACCAAAACCTTTTAACGTCGCATCCATCAAGGCATAACCGCTGTTACAGGTGAAATTACCAGAAACACGCACGCCTTTTTCTTTGCCGTTCTCACTGAAGTACCAATGATCCAAATTACCCACAAGGCAATTATGCTGGCTTAACTCAGATAACGCATTAGGCACACCGTACTTCTCAATGTAAGAGGGCGCTGCACACACATATTGAGTACGCGTTGCTAACTTCTTCGCCATCATGGATGAGCTGGCTAAACGACCAAGACGAATCGCCAAATCAAAACCGCCTTCAACAAGATCGACCTTCTGATTTGTTAACTCAGCCACCACTTCAATTTCAGGGTATTCCGCCATGAACTCAATCACGAGTGGCATTAGAAACAGTTCGCCGTACGTATAAGGCGCAGTCAATTTTACCAAGCCTTGAGGACGATCACGCAAACTACTGATGGCTTGCTCTGCTTCTTCCAAACCGTCCAATACTTGACGACAGTGACGGTAATAAATCGCGCCTTCCTCGGTCATCGATACTCGACGAGTAGTGCGGTAAAACAATTTGGTGTTTAAACGATTTTCTAATGCACTGACCTGACGGCTCACTTGTGCTGTAGATATGCCTAATCGTTTTGCTGCTGCGGTAAAACTCTCAGTTTCACAGACCGCGGCAAACTCAGTTACCCCTTCCCATAAGAACATTATTACTACTCCGTAAAAGTTATTTGCCATTAATGGTAATTGTTCTTCACTCAGAAATAAATATAATGAACTCATCAAATCGAGAAACACAAAACAAAATTCTAAATCTCACCAGAAAAGGATCATCTACACTTGGTCTGTCATGAGTGAGAAATAAAACCATAAGGAATGCATTGTGACTGATAAATTTATTAAATCGAAAGCAGCTGTTGCTTGGGGTCCAAAACAACCATTATCTATCGAAGAAATCGATGTAATGTTGCCGCGTAAAGGTGAAGTATTGGTTCGCATTGTTGCAACTGGCGTTTGTCATACCGATGCATTCACGTTGTCTGGTGATGATCCAGAAGGCATCTTCCCAGCGGTATTAGGTCACGAAGGTGGCGGTATTGTTGAGATGATTGGTGAAGGCGTAACCAGCGTTGAAGTTGGTGACCACGTTATCCCTCTTTACACACCAGAGTGTGGCAAGTGTAAGTTCTGTCTATCCGGCAAAACAAACCTATGTCAATCAATCCGTGAAACTCAAGGTAAAGGTTTGATGCCTGATGGCACGACTCGTTTCTACAAAGACGGTCAACCAATTTTCCACTACATGGGTTGTTCAACGTTCTCTGAGTACACAGTACTTCCAGAAATTTCGCTTGCGAAAGTAAACAAAGAAGCACCATTAGAAGAAGTATGTCTTCTAGGTTGTGGTG
>CAMQZF010000110.1 GCA_947039525.1 uncultured Photobacterium sp.
TTGCTGGAATATCACTTAAATACACAGGTAAGCCGTATGACATCGCCTCTAACAGTGCAATGGGTAAACCTTCATGATACGACGGCATGACAAACAAACGCGCTTGAGAAAAAATGGCTTGCAAAGCATCACCACTTAAAAAGCCCGTCAAAATAACATTCGGCGTTTCCGATGCTAAGCGCTTTAATTCATCACTGTAAGTAGTTGGGTGATCGGCATCGCCCACAATCACCAAAGGAACCGTTTGTCCTGATTGTTTATAAGCTTGAATTAAATCGTGAAATCCTTTTTCTTCGACAAAGCGACCAACCGCAACAATGTAGTTTTTAGGCGTCAAATGGTACAGAGACAAAATGTCGGCAATGACAGACTCAGATAAAGGTATTGCAGGCACGACGCCATTATAAATCAAATGGGCATCGTGACGCTGATATTTGTCTTTGATCAACTGATTGATCACATCTGAAATCACAATCACTTCACTTGCGTAAGTAATTGCCATTTTTTCACCAAACTCCAACACCTTTTTGGCAAACCCACCCCATTTTTGACGATCGTAATCTGGACCATGATGCGTAAAAACCACTTTTTTTCCCATCAAGCGCAATAAAGGAGCTACTAGCCCCGGACCAATCGAATGCACATGAACAATGTCAGAACCATCAAACCACGCATTCAACGAAGCCCATACCGAGTGAAAAATGGCCTCTAACGCCTTCTTCTTTGGTGTAAATAAAGATTTCACCTGTACCTCTTTATATTCACTGTGCTTAACAGAAACATAAGGCGAACGAGCTATCACACAAACCTTATTGTCAGACATGGAAGTAATTAAGGGATACAAATTTTGGCAATGGCTTTCTACGCCCCCAAGAATATGCGGGATGCCACGCGTACCAATAACGGTGATTTTATGACTCATGATGATTACTCAATAAAGTGTGGTACAAGGTGATTAATGCGTGTTGATGTTGCGCTAACGAATATTTTTGTTCAAAACGTACACGAGCTTGCTCGCCCCATTGTTGAGCTTGCTCAGGGTTGGTAACTAAACGATCCAGCGTTTTCGCCAAATCATTGGCATCACCGGCGCTAAACAACAAGCCTTCTTTCTCATGTCGCACTTGCTCAGGAATGCCACCAATATTAGCGCCAATGATCGGTTTTCCATACGCCATGGCTTCAATAACGGCCATTGAACAGTTCTCATAACATTCTGAAGGGACAATAACGGCTTTCGCGTGTTTCAATAAATGAGACAAGGCTTCACCTTGCTGAAACCCCAATAAATTGACATTAGGGTAATCCTGTTGCAACTCATCAAATAACGGCCCTTGACCCACAATATTCAATGAGGCCAAATTCTTCATTAATCCATGGGCTTTAGCTAAAGTTCGAACGCCTTTTTCTTCGCTCAATCGACCTAAATACAATAAATAGTCGCCAGATTCGTATGCTGCATTTGTGATTTTATCGTCTATGCCATTCACAATGACATCTACACGATTATTCGGCAGCTTTTCACGAATAAAGCGCGCTAAAAATTGACTAGGAGCAATAACAACGTCCAAATCTTGATAAAAACCTCGCCATTGTTGATACAACGCTTCAGCGCCCATCAAGACACTTTTGCCCAGTGATCCTTGGCAGCGATATTTAATCACATTCAGAACAGAACCATGAACACAAGCCTCACAGGTGTGTCCATGTTGATATAAAGTATAATTCGGGCACACAATTTTGGTATCGTGAGCCGTTAATACTGTTTTACAGCCAGCCTCTTTTGCCTGCCGAATCAGCGATGGCGTAAGCTGGTGATAGATGTTGTGGAAGTGCACAATATCAGGTTGTTCTGTGTTCAGCAACTCGGCGAACTTTGTATTCGCTTCTTGATTTTGTAAAAAACTCATCGCCGTTTTTAGCTTACTTTTCACACTTTGTGTTTGATGATAATCAATATTTGACACAAAATACGATGAAAAATCAGAAGGAAAATTATTATCGTGTTGCATAGAGAAATCAATAATATTGTAGCCCGCTTTCATTAATAGATCGCGTTCTTGAAAAAAGACCGTTTCTGCTCCGCCCTTTAAAAAGAAGAACTTATTAACTAATAAAATTTTCATTGATTGTCCCTATTTATTTTTGAATCAGAGTGTGTTCTGGCGGTGTATTGGGATCACGAACGGGTCGCAATAAACCCTTAATTAAACCGGCTGAAAATACACTCAAATTAATAATGCTTTGTGCTGCATCTCGATAGGATTTATTTTTAAGCCATTTCAACACGAAAAAAGCCAATAAAGGCAATAGCACCACACCAAACAGACTTAATTGAGTACTAATCAACGCCAAGAAAAGCACAATTAAATACACAGCAAAGACCGCTTCATTTTTCACTTTTTTTAAAGCTTCTGGAAAATAGCCACCTTGTAAACCACCACGTAATAATTCACCCGACGCGCAGACATACTTATTTTTCCAACGGTATTTCAACAATTCCATCGACGGCATATCGTAAGACACATGATAGAAAAAAGGGGTCGCTAATCGATGCAATTTATAGCCCGATTTTTTTAAACGGATCCCCAATTCCGCTTCTTCGTAAGCATGCAAATTACGATTGGTTAGGTAACCTATTTGTTCAATCGCCTCACGACGATACAATCCACCCCCTCCCAAGTGATCACAATCACCAACGGGGTAAATTTTATCCATACGTTGCTGACGTGATTTAAACTCGTAACTGTCGACTTCATTCATGCTGACACTGCCTGCAACCCCAGCATAATCGACATTTTCTTGTAAAAAACTCACCGCTTGTTCAATAAATCCCTCTTGTAACGTCATGTCGCCATCAAGCAATAGAATAAACTCACCTTCACTGTACAAATACCCCAATTGAGGTCCAACCCCACAACAGCGATCGCTTGGGTTTGTTAGTGATACAACGGTAACACCTTGAGATACGGCCAACGCTTGCGTGCTATCGGTTGATAAGCTGTCTGCCACAATGATTTTATGAGGATATAGCGACAATTGCGCTTTTACGCTCTCAATCGTACCAACGATGCCAGAAGCTTCATTGAATGTTTTGATGATGACTGAAATAAGGGGTTTAGCATCCATAACCTTGACTTGCCGCCTTTAATAAAGATTTACGGATCACCATGATGGCACCCAATGAAAAGTAAAAAATAAACTCGGAATTCGGCACCAGCGTCAATATTTGACTGTAGGGCAAACTCAAAAGACACGCGATACCAAAGGCAATCAGCGCAGGTTGAAAACTCATTAATCGAATATCAGATTCAGTAAGTTTTTCTCTATCAAATAAAGGCTTGGGTTTTCCAACTCTCAAAATGTACCAAATGGTACCAAAAAACAACGAGGTACCAATTAAGCCAACTTCCCATAGCAATACACTCAGAGAGGTCGAATCAAGCGTCACATTTAACACTTTATTTAAAAATCCGGGAGAAATGGTACTGCCGCTGTTCGTGGTATTTAAACCGTAACCAAAAAACACATTAGAAATACCGTGTAAATCGCTGTGTTTTGCCCAAAAGAAAATTGTCGTCATTCGTCCTAAATCGCCATTTGGCAAAATGTAATCGGGATCGAAAATATAACTGATTGAATCAAAGAAAATTTCAAACACGTTTTTGTTTTGTTCACCGCCAAACGCGTCTTTATATCCAGAGGCCAACACGGTAATCGCAAGAGTCATCAAAACCCCTGTTCCCGCCAAAATACCCAGCACCACTTTTAAATCAGCGGTCTTCATCCCTTTAATGTAGCTAGGGGCAAACCACACATAAATTAACAACACAGGCGCCAGTAAAATCACAAATTTAACTTCACCCACCACGCATAAAATAAAAGATAAGGTTAAATGAATAGCCACTGACAACAAAGATGAAAGCCCATGCTTATACTCTGACACTTTCAATAACATGATCAACAAACAGAAAAAGCCCAATGATGCCGAATTACCGCCGCCCATTGGGTTTCCGCCAAACGTACCCACCACCGAGTCCCACATTTCATAGGGGCCTTTAAACGCCACACGATGCGGAACACACACCAAAACTTGGTACATGATGATCGGCCATTGGATATAAAAAATTAAATAACAACTGCGAATCAATCGGTAAATTTGCGATTCTCGACAAAATCCCATGACCATGCAGAATAAAATCAGCGAAAGCGCAATTTCATTCTTTAGACCAACGATCGTTACTAAAGCCCCATCCTGCCAAAATGTCGATATCATCGTCATCATGAAAAAACCGATGAATAAAGTGATGACAACACCATCTTGCGGATCAAGATCCACAGGACTGAAATGCGTTTGCATTAAGAGCAACATGACCATGATAAGCGCCATGAATAAAGGCAACCACAGTACCGCATCCACTTGAGTGAAATATTGGACCGTGCCACAAAATGCCATGGTCACCCATAAGAAGACGTTCAAATAGGTCCCCGTATTCAGCGACATGGCTCTCATTGTTCAGATGCCTTTGCAAGCTCATTCGCTCGGCGATTCACTCGAAGATAAATCACGCTGTAACGAAGTAACGACAACACCGAATAGGCAATGATCACCACGGCGTAATCTTGATGTGCCCAAGGCAAAATCACAAATGCCAATGCCACAATCAAAAGTTGCTCAATTTGAATCTGTAAAAAATAATTGGTTGATCCAAACACCAATTCAATCACGGTTAATGGGCAAATCGCCATGGCAGGAAATAAATACGGCAAAATATACCGAGACGTTGGAATCGAATCGATCCATTGCTGACTAAAGCCTAAATGCATCACAATCGGGTAAAACAAAAAGACCCCAACCGTCGAAACAATACCAAGTACAAACAGCAATCGACGTGCTTTGATAAATCCTGAAAAATCAAATGTTTTACGGCGATAGTCCAATGACCAACGAGAGAAAAGCGAGTTTCGTACAGCATTGGCAACAATGGTTACAGGGGCAAGACAAAAACGAGACACGACGGCAAAGTAGCCCGCGACAATCGGTGAGAACCAGAAATTCAGTAAAATAACGGGTAAGTTAAGGTTTGCCATCGCCAAGACTTCCGCACTGCCTACCTTCAATAAATGGTGTCGATGCGCTTTTATGAACTCAAACAACATGATAGGTGAAAAATTCGACCATACGAGAGGAACGGCTCTCAATGACAAACGCAAACAAAAAACCAGCAGCACCAATAAGGCAACACTCCAAACCCAGTAGAACACCAATGGATTTGACGCTAACACCAAGGATAACAGCACCAAAATGGACACCGTAATTCGTTGAATGGCTAACGAACGCATCTTTTCTTTACGAAGAAATAAATTCTCAGAGATTAAGACCCACGCGTAGCCTAGCGTCAAAAAGAAAAACAACCCCATATCATGCTGAAAAATGAGCCCTAAAATCACGGAATAAAGAACAGCCACAACACCGCTTAATGCAAAACAAAAAGCAATATTTTGCGATAACTCGTCATCCGATACTTTTGGTATCAATAATTGAGAAGCGAACGTACAGACCTGAGCCCCAATCAACACCACACTGTAAGTTAAGGCGTAATTCCCCACTTCCCCCATGCCATATTGATGTGATATCAACCAGAGCGTGAATGCTCCAATCAACTGTGACAAAAATGACGCGCCAGCAATGGTTAAAATACTACGAAGAAATCCCATGATTATGCGTTCTTACTTAAGACAAAAGATAAGTCCGAATTCGCCAATGCACGGTTTTCTTCGCTCAATAAATTGTCGTCTTTCACTTGATTTAAAATACCACCCAACAAGGTTACCCCATGTGTTTGCAATTTATTAATTGCTGAGACCAAAGTTGGTGTGCCTTCTCTGTTCGCTTGTACGACCATGAGTAAACCGTCCAGTTGAGTTGCCACCATTTGTGCGTCTTTGTATTCATTCACCGCGGGTAAATCAATCAAGATACGATCATAATTCGCTAACCACTCACGCAAACAGCAAAACACTTCCGGCATAGCAAACAACAATAAAGGAGACAGTGTTAAATCACCTTTGGGTAAAAAATCAAAACGCTCATCAACACCAAAAACACAATCCAACAACGAGGCTTTTCCTGCAATAATCTCGGCAAATCCCGCTTTATTTTCTTGTTTGAATTCTGATGATAATCCTGTTTCTGTACGGTAATTTAAATCAATAACTAAGGTTTTCTGATCTTGGCTAAATGCCATTCCCATTAATGCCGTTGCCAATGATGTGCCTTCTTGTGCTTGTGCAGAAGCCAAGCCAAAAAGACGCCAATCTTGCTCACACGCTAAAAACTCACTTCGTAATCCATACACGGTTTCAACTAATGGGCGATGCTGAGCAATCGCATGCAACCAAGACGATAAATGTCGCGTATTTTTCTGAAACTGACGCAACTCACCCAATGGGTATAGTCCCAAACGGGGCATTAATTGAGTGGTGTCTTCAATGGTATTATTCAGGCTCACACGCACAATGATGTACACCACACCAACAATAAAACTTAATAGAAATACCATGACGACAAATAAGGGTTTATTTGGCTTACTTGGGCGCAAGGCTGGAATTGCCGCATCGTACAATTCAGAATTCGATTCACGATACGCACTGCTGACTTTTAACTGCTGAGTTTTTAAATATAAACTCTGATAAAGCTGCTCGGTATTTTGGAGATCGGCTTTTAACAAATTATATTTATCGGTTTTCACCCCTAGTTTACGCGACTCTGATTTTTGTTTATTCAATAGCAATTGATACTGCTGCTCTTTTGCCAACGCTTCTTGATATTTCTGAGAAAGTCCACGTTTCAAATTTAATAGCACCGTATTCCATTGTGTCTTAATCACTTGAATTTGCGCTTTTGCCTGAATGACACGGGTAAATTGCGGGCCATATTGCTTTTGCAAGTCCACTAAATTTCGTTCCGCTTGTACCAAAACCAAACGTAAATTTTCTAACTGAGGATGATCAGAGATTTGTGGAAGACTAACCAAAGCGTCAATGGGCTCGCCAAGCAATTTATTCAATTCATCATAATTGGCTTTTGCGATTAACGCTTCATCACGCGCATCCGCCAGTTTATTCACCACGATCCCCAATTGTTCCGTCGCAAAACCACCAATACCACTGGCACTGCCCACACCATTAAAAGGCACAATCCCTTCTTTTTTGATGATTTGCTCTAGCCCTGCTTTTTGCTGCAAAATTTTAGCTTGCAGCTTTTCCATTTGCTGCTTATTCCATTGATATGCTTTCTCTGTCGCCGTAATTTGATTCTGAGCGCTCAAATTGACGTACGCTTTCGCTACACCATTCGCGACCTCCGCGGCCACCGATGGCGATGGAGAAGCATAAGTAATGTGTACCAATTGCGTTAAACGTACAGCGGATACGGTTAAATTCGCACTCACCGCTCGCACCGCATGATCAATTTTATCCTGATGACTCAATCGTTTTGGGGGCGGTGGTGGAGTCAAATGTAACCACTGGTATTTGATTTTATCGATCAAACCGCGCTTTTTTGGCGTACCTTCACCATTAAAGCTTGGATTTTGCTCCAACTTCAATGCCAATACAGCCAACGTTATTACGCGACGAGAACCAACCAATTTGTTTTGAGTCGCGTAATATTCACCTTGATAAGAATCAAAACGCTCCACTGGAGCAATCGGATTGGCATTTTCAGGGAGCGCTTTTAACAATACCGTCGCTGTTGATAAATATTGTGGGGTCATTTTCAAAATAAGCGGTGTGATCAGCCCCGTGATCACGAGGCTAACCAATAATGCCTTCCACCAGTGGCGTGCCATTTGTTTCGCAAATCGTGAAAAATCAATCGTATTTTCGAGCTTTTTACCGCTTTCAATTAGGGATGAAGTCGTCATATTAAAAGAAACTCTGAGCAATGATCACGGTATCGCCAGGCCCCACAGCCGACGTCATGGAAACATGGTGAATCAAGGTATTATTCGCTAAGCGAACGGAAATATCGTCACGATTGGCGCGATCCGTAAAACCTCCGGCCAGAGCAATGGCCTTTTCAACCGTCATATTTGGCATATATTGATAATGGTTAGGCGTTTGTACCTGACCAAACACAAAAAATGAACGATAGTGCGCAATGTCTACCGAGGCCATTGGATTTAATACGTATTTTCCTTTTAAACCTTGATTAATGATTTTTTCAACTTGAAGTAACGTTTTTCCAATTACATTGATATTCCCGATATACGGCAAATTAATGTCGCCACTGAGTGGGATATTAAAAGACTGATTTAATCCTTCAGCCCCATACACATTGACTTTAATCGCATCGCCAGCACCTAAGGCATACGTTGTCGGCACGGTTAAGGTGATTGCCGCTTGCTGTGCACAACCTGCAGTCAATAACAATAAAAAAGCCATCAAACAAAATAACGTACGTTTCATATTAAAATTGTACCTGTGTGGTCAACATAATCATGGACTGGTTGTATCCTAAAGTTCGACTGATGCAATCCGGATCACTGTGTTCGCTTTGAGTGCAAATCACAGAGCTACTATCGCCAATGTAAAAATAATCGTGTGCCAAATTCGACCGATGGGTTTGATGAAGATAACTTAATGACACGTTAATCGACGGCCTGAATTGATAATTTAAGGAAATAGACACACTGTTTACCTTATCTTTACGGTGATTATCTTGATTCTTATAATTTAAGTGCTCAATGCTGTAATCGATTTCTGAATACAAACGCGGATACCACCAGTGATAGACCCAAGAGGCCCCATAAGAGGTATCCAAAATGTAGCCACCGGAGCTGTTTGGATCTTTAATATGACGTTTGGTATAAAGCCGAAATGTGGTGTAATTCACCGGTTTCCACGCCACATCCATATTCCAATTAAGGCCACTGAAGGTTCGATTCTGTGGATCCCGAATGAACTCTTTATACAACCAAGAAACATTCATATTGATGGTCGTTTTGCCA
>CAMQZF010000111.1 GCA_947039525.1 uncultured Photobacterium sp.
GTTCTCAAATCAGCATCTATCATTATTTAAAACAACATGAAAAGAAGCTAAAAAAAATGATGGAAAAGGCAGTAACCATTGATGAATAATCAGACCATCGCCCTCTCAAAACAAGCTAATGTACTACGTCACATCGCCGCGATTGATATGGGTTCAAACAGCTTTCACTTGGTCATAGCCCGCGTGATCGGTACCAGTTTACAAATCATCTTCCGCCATAAACAAAGAGTACAACTGGCTGCCGGACTCGATTCTCACTGCAATTTAGATCAAGATGCAATGCAGAGAGGTTTGGATTGCTTACGTATTTTTGCGGATCGCCTTCAGGATTTTCCCGCGTGTAATGTGAGAACCGCAGCCACCTATACGCTACGAAAAGCTCAAAATGCGAATATTTTCCTGAAACGAGCGGCTAAAATCTTCCCTTATCCCATTGAAGTTATTCCGGGGACGGAAGAGGCTCGCTTAATTTATTTGGGGGTTGCCCACACTCAACCAAATGAAGGTAAAAAACTGGTTATTGATATTGGCGGCGGCAGTACAGAGTTAGTGCTGGGCAAAGACTTTGAAACTCATTATCTTTCCAGTAAACACATGGGTTGTGTTAGCTATGCTCAAGCTTTTTTCCCAAATGGAAAAATTACAGCAGAAAATATGCAGCGGGCACAATGGCAAGTCGCACAAAAACTGAAAAATATTACCCATGTATATCAGCAACACGGATGGGATACCGCGATTGGATCATCAGGAACCATAAAAACAGTACGAGAAGTCTTGTTTCATCAAGGCCATCATGATGGTTTATTAACTCAAGATCGTTTAAAAGCCTTATGTGAACAAATCTGTCAGCTCGGTCATGCAGATAAACTCAACTTTGATGGTTTAACGGCCGATCGCCGTCCTTTATTTGCCGCAGGGTTAGTTATTTTGTATGGCATTATGGTTTCCTTCAATATCAAATCCTTACAATATTCCGATGGAGCGCTTCGTGAGGGTTTACTGTACGAAATGGAAACTCGATTTCGATTCAGTGATGTTCGTCAACGTACCGCTCAAATGCTGGCTGAGCAATATCACGTTGATACAGCACACGCAAAACGCATTCGAGAAACCGCAGAGATGATTCTCTCTCAAGTAGTCACGACTTCGGATATAAAAAAAACAGACTTAATGGTTTTACTCAAATGGGGGGCGTTACTGCATGAGGTCGGATTGGGGATCAGTTATTCAGGCTACCATCGCCATTCATCTTATTTACTCGAACACAGTTCAATGCCGGGATTTAATCAAGAAGAACAACGCATTCTCGCCTGTTTAGTTCGCTTTCATCGTAAAGCACTCAAATTAGAAGAAATGCCTCAATTA
Organism: uncultured Photobacterium sp.; assembly: GCA_947039525.1. Lineage (GTDB taxonomy): Bacteria > Pseudomonadota > Gammaproteobacteria > Enterobacterales > Vibrionaceae > Photobacterium. The sequence continues at coordinate 1,366 of CAMQZF010000111.1, forward strand.
ATTTTGTATAAAAATAAGCAGTTATACCCTCTTATTCGAACGTTACGATTGACCGTAATTCTTCATTCTCAACGCCATCACGATAAATTAGAGTCTTTTTCAATTAATGCAGAGAAAGAACATTGGATTCTACATTTACCCACAGAATGGCAAAACGATCACCCATTACGCATGGTCGATTTAGCACAAGAACAAGTCTATTGGCATAAGGTCGGTTGGGAATTAGAACTGACCTTTCATGCTTAATCCCCAGATCAAAAAATAAATGAGTATAAAGAAAGCACGTAAAACGTGCCCTTTTTATTTGTTTAATGATTTATCTTTTTATATGAACCCGACTTAAAATCCGTAATCCATTTGACTGAGTATGGATGCATCTTTTCTTATAATTGCTTTAAGCTTTTTTCTATCATGTCATTAGGCAAAGGAATATAGCCATCGCGTGCGACTAATGCTTGCCCTTGTTGTGAAAGCACAAACCGGATAAATTCTTGAACAGCTTTGGGTAACGGCTTCGTTGGGCTTTTATTGATGTACAAGTACAAATAACGCGATAAGGGATAATGGCGATTTAAAATATTACCATGCGTTGGTAGTTGAGGTGGCTCGTGCGCTTTTGAGATAGGCAACATTTTAACACCGACCTTAACCTGACCTAATCCACTGTACCCAATGGCTTTTACTGATTTAGATACGGCTTGTACCACCGCTGCCGAGCCAAGTAACTCATTGACCTGATTTTTAAAATCACCGCGACACAACGCATTTTGTTTGAAGAAACCATAAGTTCCCGACACAGAATTACGACCAAACATTTGAATAGGCTGTTCACCCAAAGGGGGCATAACCCCTAAGTCTTGCCAGCGAACAATCGGTGTATTTTCACCACAACGTAACGTCCGAGAAAACATGGCGTCCAATTGCCCAAACGTCAGGCTTTGGATTGGGTTATCTTGATGAACAAAGACCACTAACGCATCCAAAGCCACTTTGATTGCTGTTGGGTAATACCCGTGTCGCTGTTTAAAATCCAATAACTCATTGGATTTCATTGGACGACTCATCGTACCGATCTGGGTACTGCCTTGAATTAAGGCCGTTGGTGCGGTCGATGATCCACCAGCTTGCACGTTAATATGAACGTTTGGATATAAGCGGTGAAAAGCTTCCACCCAATGACTCATTAAATTGGATAAGGTATCGGAACCAATTGAGGAAACATAACCTGACACATCCGACACTCTTTCATAAACGGGTAATTTCACAGTGCTATTGATACTTTCTCCCTTTGAGATTGGACTCAAAATAATGCCCAGTATCAATAAAAAGCCTTGAAGAAAGTATCGCAATCGTAGAGATCCAATCATGGTTCTATTCACGCCGCTTTAGCAATTAAGCGTTGTGGTAACGTGAAGGAAAAACAACTCCCTTCACCGACAATACTGCTGATTTCCAATTGGGCATCGTGATGATTTAAAGCGTGCTTTACAATAGCCAGCCCCAACCCACTCCCTCCAGTTTGTCGAGATCGCGCTTTATCCACTCGATAGAAACGCTCTGTTAAACGACTAAGGTGCTGAGCCTCAATACCTTCACCGCTATCTTGCACTTCAAAACGAGCACCTAAACCAGTATCAAACCAACGAACCGTAATCTTTGCGCCTTTCGGTGTATGTTTTACTGCGTTATACACCAAATTAGAAATTGCACTGCGTAATTCGTCTTTATCGCCAAACACGGCTAATTGATGATCCACATCAAAATGAAATTCATGCGCTTGATCGCCACTGAGTGCCATTGCTTCTTTTTCTAAGATAGTGAGCATGGTTGGTACATTAACAACCTCATCCAAGGATAAATTGGGTGCCGCCTCAATTTTAGAGAGCGTTAATAATTGCTCAACTAACGTATTCATACGAACCAATTGCTCACTCATCACCCCATGCGCTTTTGTCCACATTGGACCTTGAAGCATCTCAGGATCTTCCGACATCTCCAAATACCCTTGTAACACTGTCATTGGGGTACGCAGTTCGTGTGAAACGTTAGCAAAGAAGTTACGGCGCATGCCTTCTAATTGCTTTAACTGAGAAACATCACGCACGACCATTAAGTACTCGCCTTCGGTATAACGCATAATTCGTAATTCCAAAGAACGGTCATAATTAAAAGGAGAAGTAATTTCAAGTGGGGATTCAAACTCTTGTCGTTTTAAATAACGCACAAAATCGGGACTGCGTAATAAATTACTGATGGGTTGTCCTGCATCATCAGGCCAACGAAACCCTAATAAAGATTGTGCTAATTTATTACACCACACAATATTGCCTTCGCTGCGAAACACCACAACCGCATCGGGTAAGGCTTCAGCACCGTTACGGAAACGGCGAATTAATGTGGTAAGTTCTCGATAACGGCGACGATGTCTTTGCTGCAAACGGTATAAACCGTCAAACAAAGGTTCCCAGCTACCAGAGCTTGAAGGAGGACTTAAACGACGATCATTCCATAACCAATTAGACAAACGATATTGATTATAAAGATGCCACAGCAACTGGATCCAACTGGCTATTAACAACAGCCAAGGCAAATGGCCAAAAATTAAGCCAAGAATAACCCATGGCAAATAAAAAAAAGCCAGCTCCAGCACCAGCTTTTTTAATGATAAACGCTCAATCATCTGAGACTCCTTACGATTACTGACGTCAGTACTCAGATTCGTGATGAATCATTAGGCTGTGCGTGTTGAGAATCGATACCCAGCACCACGAACCGTTTGTACCATTTTATCGTGACCATCCGATTCCAACGCCTTACGTAAACGACGAATGTGAACATCCACCGTGCGATCTTCAACATACACGTTGGTGCCCCACACATTATTCAAGAGCTGTTCACGACTATAAACACGCTCTTGATGCGTCATGAAGAAATGCAGCATTTTAAACTCAGTTGGCCCCATTTCTAACGGCGTATCATGACTGCTCACACGATGAGAAACCGGATCCAATTTCAATCCTTGCACATCGATGACTTCTTCGATCGAAGTCGGTGACACTCGACGCATCACGGCTTTCAAACGTGCCATTAACTCTTTAGGGGAAAATGGTTTGGTGATGTAATCATCGGCACCAACTTCCAACCCTTTCACTTTGTCTTCTTCTTCGCCTCGTGCCGTTAGCATAACGACGGGAATTTGACGTGTTAATTCATCACGTTTCAAATGCTTGATCAAATTCAACCCTGAGCCACCGGGTAACATCCAATCTAACAAAATAAGCTCAGGATAGGGCTCTTGGATTTTTGCTAATGCTGTGTCGTAATCTTCCGCTTCAACGGCTTCATACCCTTTTTGCTCTAACACAAAACACAACATTTCACGGATGGGGGCTTCATCTTCAACAACCAGAATGCGTTTAACCATTATGTCTATTACCTAACCCGCTGTTATCAATTAAAAGTGTCATAATTATGTCTAATCACAATGACACTTTTATGACCACTGATACAAAAATGTAACAAAACTGCTGTTTTTCTCTTATGTTAGTGTCATTTACTTCTGAATGCCCTGCGGATATTAGCAAATAGCCATGCAATAACAATCGTTAATAGACGCTATTTATTCACTTCACCTTATTTCATTAAGAAGAAATTCACGACAAGGCACAGAGAATTACATAAAATACGCCACTCACTCAGTAACACTAGGATTTATGTGACATGATGTGGTTCAAAAACATTCTGGCTTATCGCCTAACGCGCGATGACATCGATTTCCGTCCCGAGCAATTGGAAAGTCAATTAGAAGCGTTTCGTTTTACGCCTTGCGGCAGCCAAGATTTGCAAAAATTTGGTTGGGGTCATGCCCTTGGCAAACACGGTGATATGTTTACGCACGTAATTGGTGACAATCTGCTAATTTGTGCGCGAAAAGAAGAAAAAATGTTGCCAGCATCAGTCATAAAAGACAGCTTAAACAGCAAGATTGAAGCACAAGAAACGCAAGAAGGCCGTAAACTAAAGAAAACTGAAAAAGACAGCATTAAAGATGCGATCGTGATGGATTTATTGCCACGTGCTTTCAGTCGCCATCATCAGACTTACGCGCTAATCATGCCAAAACTGAATCTCATCCTCGTTGATGCAGGCAGTGTGAAAAAAGCCGAAGATGTTCTGGCTTTATTGCGTAAATCGATTGGTAGCTTACCTGTTGTTCCTGTCATGGTCGAAAAGCCCCTAGTAATGACGCTAACCGAATGGGTACGTTCAAATGACTGTCCAAAAGGGTTCACTATGGGTGAAGAGGCCGAATTCACATCATTATTGGAAGACGGTGGTGTGATTCGTTGTAAACAACAAGATTTAGCCTGTGATGAAATGTGGGTACACATTGAAGCGAACAAAGTCGTCACCAAATTGTCACTCAACTGGCAAGAGCGTTTGGATTTTGTTTTAGCCAGCGATCTATCCATCAAACGCCTTAAGTTTTCAGATGATATTAAAGATCAAAATGAGGACATTGACCGTGATGATATGGCTCAACGTATTGACGCTGATTTATCACTGATGTGTGGTGAGTTTACTCTGTTCTTCCCTGACTTATTCCAAGTCTTAGGTGGATTAAAAGCCGAATAACTGTCGGATTCAATCACAAGGCAAAGTGCTTAGCATTTTGCCTTGTCTTTTACTGCGATTTCCGTTGAAAAATTGACTTTATTTATCGGAAACCAGTACACTCTCGCCTCCTTTGCGTCATCTGGTGACGCAAACTGATCTGGAATCAGAAGAGAGAGCCCTACTATGTTTACACCTGAATTATTGTCTCCTGCCGGTAGCTTAAAAAACATGCGTTATGCGTTTGCTTATGGTGCCGATGCGGTTTACGCCGGTCAACCTCGCTACAGTCTTCGCGTTCGTAATAACGAATTCAATCACGAGAATCTAAAAATCGGGATCGACGAAGCGCATGCTTTAGGCAAACACTTTTATGTAGTGTGCAATATTCAGCCGCACAACTCGAAATTAAAAACCTTCGTTCGTGATTTAAAACCAATCATCGAAATGGGCCCAGATGCCCTTATCATGTCCGATCCTGGTTTGATCATGTTGGTGCGTGAAAACTTCCCTGAAATGGCGATTCACTTATCCGTTCAAGCGAACGCTGTGAACTGGGCAACCGTGAAGTTCTGGAGTACTCAGGGCGTTGAGCGTGTAATTTTATCACGTGAGTTGTCTTTAGAAGAAATTGAAGAAGTTCGTGAAAAATGCCCAGAAATGGAGATTGAAATCTTCGTTCACGGTGCATTATGTATGGCCTACTCTGGTCGTTGTTTATTATCTGGTTACATCAACAAGCGTGATCCAAACCAAGGTACGTGCACTAACGCTTGTCGCTGGGAATACAACGTTGAGAAAGCAACGGAAAGTGACAGCGGTCAAATCATTGAAATTCAAAATGCCGGTGTACAAACGCAAGAAGCTGAGCGTCCAGATAACACATTAGGTTTGGGTAAACCGACCGATGAAGTGGTACTGCTAAGCGAAGCTCATCGTCCAGAAGACAAGATGGCGGCGTTTGAAGACGAACACGGCACATACATCATGAATTCAAAAGATTTACGTGCGATTCAACACGTGGATCGTTTAACTAAAATGGGTGTGCACTCATTAAAAATCGAAGGTCGAACTAAGTCTTTCTACTACTGTGCCCGTACTGCGCAAGTTTACCGTAAAGCCATTGACGATGCGGTTGCAGGTAAGCCTTTTGATGAAAACCTAATGAACACGCTAGAGAGCTTGGCACACCGTGGTTACACCGAAGGTTTCTTACGTCGCCATACACACGATCAATACCAAAATTACGATTACGGTTACTCGATTTCAGACGCGCAACAATTTGTGGGCGAATTCACAGGCAACCGTCGCGGTGATTTGGCTGAAGTCGATGTGAAAAACAAATTCATTGTTGGTGATAGCTTAGAGCTGATGACACCAAAAGGTAATGTGCATTTCACACTGGAAACCATGGAAAACCGTAAAGGTGAAGTGGTTGATTCAGCAAAAGGTAACGGTCACTTTGTGTTTATTCCAGTGCCTGCTGATTTTGATTTAGACTTCGGGTTGTTGATGCGTAATCTACACTCAGGTGAAGACACTCGTAATCCACACAACGCAAGCGACAAATAATCATGGCGTTATTGATCACCGAAAAATGCATTAACTGCGACATGTGCGATCCAGAATGTCCGAACGAAGCGATCACCATGGGCGATTTCACGTATGAAATTAACCCTGATCGTTGCACAGAATGTAAAGGCCACTATGACACACCTACGTGCCAATCAGTCTGCCCGATCACAAACTGTATCGTGACCAATCCAGAGCATGTCGAAACCGAAGAACAATTGTTTGAAAAGTTTGTGGGTCTTCAAGGACTCGCGTAATTTTCTCGGTAGGTATGATCAAAAAAAGCGCCTTAGGGCGCTTTTTTCTTATTGAGTTACTTTATTCTGCCAAGACAATCTTACACTGCTGAGGCATCACCTTTACAGGTTTCGGTTTAGCGGGTGTCACAGGTTTTGCTTTATCCACTGGCTTTTGATTTTCTGGACGCCAAGAAGCTAACTCTGCACCACAACCATCGCCTTTTGGTGGCGCAGCCTGCTCCTGACAATCGGTCGCTCCCGCGGGGCAATGCAAACGGACATGAAAATGGTAATAATGCCCCCACCACGGACGAACTTTGCGTAGCCAAGATCGATCTTGCCAGTCTTCCTTACACAGTTCTTCTTTAATCACGGGGTTAACAAAAATGCGTGCTACACGTGGATCACTCGCCGCTGTTTCAATCAATTCGGCTTGTTTACGTGTCCAATGATCATCACGTATCTTATAATTCTTCAAATCCACCATCGGATAAGGTTGAATATTGGCGAGCTCTTTTTTCGATAGCACTTTATTTGGCAACCGTAACCAGATATCCGCATCTAACCCGATCTGATGACTCGCGTGTCCTGAAGCAAAACGCCCGCCTCGTGGCATCGCAATGTCACCAACGAGCAATTGACCCAATTTTTCTTGTTTCGTTTTTTGCGCCAGTTGCTCTAAAAAAGTGATCATCTCTGGATGACCGTAATAACGGTTACGGAAACTGCGCATGACCTGATAACCGTCCCCTTTTAGTGGTAAAGCTTCAGCACCGGATAAACAGCCATTACTGTAACTGCCAATCGGCTCTGCTTGTCCTAAGGTTGGGGTTATAACTTTCGTCCATGGTGTCGCCATAGCTGCACTAGAAAGCAGCCCTAATAGCCAAATACTGTGTCGAAACTTCACGCACACTCCTCTTTATTCACTGATGTTTATTTGGTTTGCTGATCCAAATTCAGAATGGTTAAGGCATTGCTTACGCTGGTCGCTAACACATCCACAACGCCTGAGCGTAAAGCACCTAACAACGCCAAGGCTTTGCTGTTCTCTGCTGCAGAAACAATGACTGTTGGAATATGACGTAATTCTTCCATGCTCAAACCAATCACACGATCGCTCATCATGGTATCGGCTTGCAATCCTGC
>CAMQZF010000112.1 GCA_947039525.1 uncultured Photobacterium sp.
CCCCTTCACCTCTACTATTCTGAGCCAACTGATTGGCTCAGAATTAATTCTTATCCGTTCTTATCCGTTTTGACGTAACCACACCAATGAACGTTCCAGCTTCGGACTTATCGGGGCATTAATATTCATTTCTTCACCGGTTGAAGGATGAGTGAAGCGAATATTCGCAGCATGTAAAAATAAGCGATTCAAGCCCGATTTTTTGGTATATGCATCAAAACGAGCATCGCCATAACGATCATCCCATGCAATCGGATGACCTGCATATTGACAATGCACACGAATCTGATGAGTTCGCCCGGTCACTGGACTTGCTTGAACAAGCGTCGCATGTTCAAATTTTTCGAGAATTTTAAAACGCGTATCCGAAGGCTTTCCATTTGGATTAACACGCACAATGCTGTTGACTTCATTTTTCAACAAAGGGGCATCAATTCGACGGCAGGTTGCTTTCCAGCTACCCATAACTAAAGCAAAATAATACTTCTGAACCGTCTTCTCGCGAAATTGTGCTTGTAAGTGACGTAATGCTGAACGTTTTTTCGCCACTAACAAAATACCAGAGGTATCACGGTCAATACGGTGTACCAATTCAAGAAAACGGGCTTCTGGACGTAATGCTCTTAGTGCTTCAATTGCACCGAACTTGAGGCCGCTGCCACCATGAACGGCAGTACCGGATGGTTTATTCAGAATCAGCATGTGATCATCTTCATAGATAATGCAGTGTTCCAATTCCGCGACTTTATCCAACTTCGTGCTTACGGGGGCGGCATTCTCAGGCTCAGGAATACTCACCGGTGGAACACGAACTAGATCACCCTCTTGTAATTTATATTCTACTTTAATACGTTTTTTATTTACTCGTACCTCGCCTTTACGCACAATACGGTAAATCAAGCTTTTGGGAACGTTTTTAAGCCGAGCTCGGAGGAAATTATCAATCCTTTGCCCTGCAAAATCTTCGGTTATTTCGAGGAATTGTACTTTTGGTTTAACTTCATTCATAAGATTTTGATTCTACCACGCATGCAAAGCAGATTGCCGCAAAAATGTCTCCCTGCTATCATTGCGTTCTAAGTGGGCAAAATTGCCCGCTGAATGTAATTGGTGAACAAATGCTCACCCAAACGACTAATAATTATACGGTTTTAATGATTTTCGCAGCATAAGGCGTAAGACGTTTATCCATTAAAACTTTTATTAGCGCGTTCATTATAGTTTTTTTATTTGTGTGATAGATACTACTGTGACAAAACAGTAATGCCAGCGGGGGTAAGTAGACTTAATTCGTCTCAAAACCGTTGGCTATTTTTTGTATAACCATAAGCACTCCTGAACTTCCAGCCGTGAGGTTGCACTCGTGATTTAAGCTGGAGTCTGGTACCACAAGTAAAACAAGCTGTGATCAACCTGCTAACACAACGACATTAAAATGAGAAACTATAAATGAAAAGAATGTTGATTAACGCAACTCAGAAGGAAGAGTTGCGCGTCGCATTGGTTGACGGGCAAAAATTGTTTGATCTTGATATCGAAAGCCCTGGCCATGAATCGAAAAAAGCTAACATTTACAAGGGGTGCATTACTCGTATTGAACCCAGTTTAGAAGCTGCTTTTGTTGACTATGGCGCTGATCGTCATGGATTTTTGCCGCTAAAAGAAATCGCTCGTGATTACTTCCCAGCTAATTACTCTTACCAAGGCCGTCCTAATATTAAGGAAGTCTTGAAAGAAGGTCAGGAAGTTATCGTTCAAGTTGATAAAGAAGAGCGAGGCAACAAAGGTGCTGCACTGACGACGTTTGTTTCATTGGCAGGCAGCTACCTTGTTTTAATGCCTAATAACCCTCGTGCGGGCGGTATTTCTCGTCGTATCGAAGGTGATGAGCGTACACAATTAAAAGCAGCATTAAGCACCTTAGAATTACCTCATGGTATGGGCTTAATCGTTCGTACTGCCGGTGTGGGTAAATCAGCAGAAGAGTTAGACTGGGATTTAAAAGTTCTTTTAAATCACTGGAGTGCAGTAAAAGAAGCAGCAGATAGCCACACAGCTCCTTTCTTAATTCACCAAGAAAGCAACGTTATTGCACGTGCTATTCGTGATTACTTACGTCGTGATATCGGTGAAATCTTAATCGATAACCCAAAAATCTTTGAACGTGCTCGTAATCACATTAAATTAGTGCGTCCTGATTTCTTATCTCGTGTTAAGCGTTATGAAGGTGAAGTGCCGCTTTTCAGTCATTACCAGATTGAAAGCCAAATTGAATCCGCGTTTCAACGTGAAGTTCGTTTGCCATCTGGCGGCTCGATTGTTATCGATCCAACAGAAGCATTAACGTCTATCGATATCAACTCAGCGCGTGCAACCAAAGGCGGTGACATTGAAGAAACAGCTTTCCAAACCAACCTAGAAGCAGCCGATGAAATTGCTCGTCAATTACGTTTGCGTGATCTTGGTGGATTAGTCGTTATCGATTTCATCGACATGACCCCTGTTCGCCATCAGCGTGAAGTTGAAAATCGCTTACGCGATGCGGTTCGTATGGATCGTGCTCGCATTCAAATCGGTCGAATTTCACGCTTTGGTTTGCTTGAAATGTCACGTCAGCGCCTTAGCCCATCATTGGCAGAAGCAAGCCACCATGTCTGTCCTCGTTGTACAGGTACAGGTGTAGTACGTGATAATGAATCGTTATCATTATCGATTCTTCGCTTATTGGAAGAAGAAGCACTAAAAGACAACAGCACCCAAGTCGTTGCCGTTGTACCTGTTGCTGTTGCGTCTTATTTATTAAATGAGAAGCGTCGTTCTGTTCAGCACATTGAAAAATTCCATAATGTACGTGTGACTATTGTACCGAATGCAGAAATGGAAACACCACACTTTGATGTTCATCGTGTGCGTGATGGCGAAGAGCAGGAAATGTTATCTTACGAATTGCCAAAAGCCATTGAAGCGATTCGTGAAGCAGAAGCTGCTGAAGGTGCTCAACCTGAGCGCATGACTCGTCGTCGCGAAGAACCTGTATTACACGGTTTTGGTTCACCAGAGACAGCAACCCCTTCAACCCCTTCAACCCCTAAAACACCAAGCATCCCTGTTACACCAATCTTGGAAAAAATTGCAGAAAAGCTACCGAAAAAAGAGCAATTCCCAATTATTTTCAATCGCGTAATGAATGCGATCAGTGATTTCTTTGCACGCCCAACTGAGCCACCAAAAGAAGTCGTGATTACACCAGAAGCGAATACAACTGAAACTCCGGTACGCGAAGCACATCGTGACGGGCGTGACAATAATCGCCGTCCTCGTCGTGAGAACAATCGTGATCGTGATGGACAAAACCAACGTAATAACAAAGGTCGTACACCATCACGCGATAATCAACGCGAAGAAACTGTCGTACAGGATAACAACACAACAAAACGTGAAACAAACGAACAACGTCAACCACGTCGTCGTAATGAGCGTCAAAAACCAACGGCAGTAGAACAAGACAACAAAGTGACATCACGTCCAGTGGAAAATAAAACCACCACTGAAGTGACTAAGCCTGTTGAAACTATCGCGGTTATTGAGCCTGTTGAAACAGTTGCGGTTATTGAGGCTGTTGAACCTGTTGTTGAAAAGCCTGCAAAGATAAAGCCTCGTCGTCAACGTCGTCCAATGAACAAAAAAGTACGCATAACAGAAACTGCCGTTGAAAATACAGTGGTTACCGCCCCCGTACAAAGTGAATTGGTTGAAACGACCCCACAAGCTTCTTTGCAAGAAGTTGGTACCTCTGTAGCTAAAGCCGCTCAAGAAATGGAGCAAGCAGAGTCGTCAACGGATCGCGAAAATGGTCAACGTCGAAATCGTCGCTCACCACGTCATTTACGTGCAAGCGGTCAACGTCGTCGTCGTTTACGTGATACTCAAGTTGAAGGTGATGAGACTGCTAACACAGCACAACCTGTAGGTTTAATCAGCTGTGGTATGGCCTCTCCTGAAATGGCGATGGGCAAAGTGTGGCCTCGTTTTACAGCGCAAACACCCGTTATTGAAAAAGAAGTGATCAACACTGAAATTTCAAATAATAAGGCAGACGTTGCAGAAGAAACTGTACCAGCATCGACAGCGATTATGGGCGGTGTTAGCTCTCCAGAAACAGCGATGGGCAAAGCTTTCCCATTAGCCTCAGCTGAAATTGAGTCAGAGATGACGACAACTCATGTTGAAGCCGCTAATGATAAAGCATTAACGGTAGAATCAGTAACGACAGAAACTCAAGATACTGTTACTGAATCAACAGAGAATGCCCTTGCTGATGTGGCACCAAAAGCAGAGCTAATCATTGTCACTGCAACAAAACCTCGCGGTATTCATGCAGTAGCACCAATGACAAAAGCTGCAGGCCCAGAAGACACTGAAGAATCTGTGATTGTAATGCCAGCACCTTGGCGTGAATGTCATGCTCAAATGCGCCAAGCTGGTAGCCAAACAGCTACCGCTTCTGCATCAGCACCAATGACAAAGCCAAATTTCGATTAATTCGATAATACTCTAATAAAAAAGCCATGCTTAATGCATGGCTTTTTTTTATCTTAATTTGACCACAATTCTTTAAAACTGCTGTTTCATTGCCATTTCTGATTGTAACTGTCTTTTTATAACAAATAAAAAAACACAATAGATTGAATAACTAAGCATTGATGGTTACCATTTTAAGCACTTTCTATTTGTAGAGTTGAAAACTGGGATGTTTGAATTTCCAACTTTTTCACACCGTTCAGTGAAGAATGATGTGTTATCAGGGCTCACAGTCGCCCTTGCTTTAGTACCAGAAGCCGTTGCTTTTGCCTTTGTTGCTGGGGTTGATCCCATGGTTGGCTTATATGCCGCTTTTATGGTTGGTTTAATCACGGCAGTTTTTGGTGGCCGCCCTGGTATGATTTCTGGGGCAACAGGTGCTATGGCTGTGGTTATGGTCAGCCTTGTTGCTCAACACGGTGTGCAATATCTTTTTGCGGCCGTTTTACTCGCAGGAATTCTTCAAGTCTTAGCTGGTATTTTAAAACTCGGAAAATTCATTCGAATGGTGCCACACCCTGTCATGATTGGCTTTGTAAATGGACTGGCCATTGTGATTTTTTTAGCGCAATTAGGTCAGTTTAAAATCCAAGATACCGCAGGCTCAATAGTGTGGATGACAGGTACACCCCTTTTAATTATGCTTGGCTTAATTGCTGCAACCATGATTATCATTCATTTTTTACCTAAATTTACGACCGCAGTGCCTTCATCTTTGGTTGCTATTTTAACCGTCACAGCATTAGTGCATGGTTTTAATTTAGATACACGCACAGTTATTGATTTTGTGCGTAGTATGTCTGGCAATGATGCAGCATCCTTAGCCGGCTCCTTACCAACCTTTGCAATGCCTAACGTCAGCTTTTCTTTAGAAACACTCTCTATTATTTTGCCTTATTCACTTATTTTAGCTGCAGTAGGATTGATTGAGTCCTTATTAACGCTCACCGTGATCGATGAAATGACACAAACTCGTGGAAACGGAAACCGTGAATGTATAGGTCAGGGCGTTGCAAACATCAGCTGTTCTATGTTTGGTGCTATGGGAGGCTGCGCCATGATTGGTCAGTCGATGATCAACATTAACTCTGGAGGAAGAGGACGATTATCAGGCATCACTGCTGCAGTCGCTTTATTGGCCTTCATTTTATTTGGTGCTAATTTTATCGAAATGATTCCCCTTGCAGCCTTAGTTGGGGTGATGTTTATGGTTGTTATCGGCACATTTGAATGGGCCACCTTTAAAATAGCACGAAAAGTCCCTAAACATGACTTTTTCACCATTATTTTAGTCACAGTCATTACCGTCGCCACTGATCTCGCTATGGCGGTGTTAATTGGCGTCATTTACTCTGCGCTTGTTTTTGCTTGGGAACATGCAAAACAGATCTATGCCAGCAGTCACATAGATGCTCATGGACGTAAAGTCTATCAAATTCATGGTCCTTTATTTTTTGGTTCTGTTTCACATTTTCTGTCGCTATTTGAACCCAAAAACGATCCAAATAGTGTAATTATCGATTTTGCGCACTCTCGTGTAACGGATCATTCTGCCATTGAAGCCATTGATACCATTGCAGAGCGATATGCCGGAATGGGGAAAACTTTGCATTTACGCCATCTAAGCCCTGATTGCCGTAAATTGGTGAAAAAAGCAGGAAATTTAATTGAAATTAATATCATTGAAGACCCAACCTATAAAGTCGCCACAGATACGTTAGGCTAACTCTCGTTTTATATGCTGTATGCCCCAATATATTGGGGCTTTTTTCTGCTCTGCTTTCACTTATTTCATCAATTTACATCGCTTATTTTCTCAGTTTATGCTGATTTTTACCCACTCTTGCTTTAGCGTCAAAATATTGAACTTGATCACATCTTTCTGTAGGATTCGCGCCTCTATCACATTTTATCGCCCAATTAGCGAGTCCATTTTGATGTCGAGTTTGTCTCCCCCTAATAATATAAAAAATGATGTGCTTTCAGGTTTAACCGTTGCATTGGCTTTGGTGCCAGAAGCGGTTGCTTTTGCCTTTGTGGCACACGTTGATCCGATGATTGGTCTTTATACTGCCGTTATTATTGGCTTTATTACCGCCGCCTTCGGGGGACGTCCCGGTATGATTTCTGGCGCAACAGGCGCTATGGCTGTGGTGGTCGTGAGCTTAGTCGATCAACACGGAGCACAGTACTTATTTGCGGCTGTGCTGCTTGCCGGAATATTGCAGGTTTTAGCGGGCGTATTCCGCTTAGGAAAATTCATTCGGATCGTACCTACTCCCGTCATGATTGGTTTTGTGAATGGCTTAGCGGTTATTATCTTTTTGGCGCAAATGGGGCAATTTAAAATTCTGAATGCCCAAGGCCAACTAGCATGGTTACACGGCAGTGCTTTATACATCATGCTTGCGTTAATCGCCTTAACCATGTTGATTATTCACTTTTTACCAAAATTAACCAAAGCCGTTCCATCCTCTTTAGTGGCCATTGTCGTGGTAACAGTATTGGTTCATTTATGTGGGTTGGATACACGAACCGTTTTAGATTTTGTGCGTACGATGAGCCATAACTCACACGCAACCTTAACGGGTCACTTCCCCGCTTTCCATATTCCTGCTGTCCCATTCACTTGGCACACATTAGTTATCATTTTCCCCTACGCTGTAATTTTGGCGGCGGTCAGTTTGCTAGAGACCCTATTGACCTTAACGGTTGTCGACGAAATGACAAATACGCAAGGCAATAGCACCAAAGAGTCTTATGCTCAAGGCATTGCAAATATCGTTTGTGCGTTCTTTAGCGGCATGGGTGGTGGCGCGATGATCGGACAATCCATGATCAACATTCGTTCAAATGGTAAAGGTCGCTTATCCGGCATTACTGGAGCGGTTGGTTTGTTGGTATTCGTTGTGTTTGCGACCAAATGGATTGAGATGATTCCACTAGCGGCACTGGTTGGTGTGATGTTTATGGTCGTGATTGGTACATTCAAATGGGCAAGCCTACGAATGATCCGTCAGATTTCAAAACATGACTTCTTTACTATTGTATTAGTGACGTTTGTAACCGTCTTTACCGATTTAGCAACTGCGGTATTCATTGGTATTTTGTATTCCGCCTTAGTGTTTGTATGGGAACAAGCAAAGCACATTCGTGCCACTTCTTCCGTTAATGACGACGGCAGTAAAACGTACCAAGTTTATGGTCCTTTATACTTCAGTGCGACGCATCATTTTTTACGCTTGTTTGATGTCGAACATGATCCCAAAATAGTCTATGTCGATTTTAGTCAATCTCGTATTGCTGACCATTCGGCTATTGATGCATTAAATACACTATCAGAGCATTATCAGCGCCAAGGTAAACTGGTTATTTTGACGAATATCCCAACAGAAAGTCGAGTTATTCTGAAAAAGTCTCACGAATTAGTGCAAATCTCAGTGCAATAATTTCAATAATAGCAAAATGTTTTTAATATTATTGAGCCGAAATAAAGGAATTTATTTCGGCTCAAAGCAAAGGCTTCTTAGATGCTTCAGACCTCGTTATACTGTTGAGATCACTCATTAACATACCCTTTCCCATGTTTTCCATTACCTCACTTAACTTTGATCAAACAAAAACCATTCAAGATCGTATCGATCAAAAAATCAAACCTATTGGCTCACTAGGCCAACTTGAAATATTAGCTAAACAATTGGCTTTAATACAACAAACGGATCAGATCGTCATTACTGCTCCTCATTTAGTCTTGTTCGCAGCGGATCATGGCATTACTCAACATGGTGTCAGCCTCGTTCCTAGTGCAGTCACACGTATAATGGTTGAGCAATTCTTACAAGGCAATGCTGCAATAAATTGCTTTTGCAATGCTAATAATATGGCATTAACCATCGCTGATACTGGCTTATTGAATCCCTTGCCTCCTCACTCTCAATTAATCAATTATCGTTTAGGCAATGGTACTCAAGACTTTAGTGAACATTGTGCGATGAGTGAGTCCCAATTACAGCAAGGCTTAAAGAATGCCGGCGATTGTGTACAACACATTTTTAATCAAGGCTGTAATACAATTGGATTTGGTGAGATGGGCATTGGTAACACCAGCAGTGCCTCCGCCATTATGGCATTGGCATTACATTTACCGATAAAGGAATGCATAGGACGTGGCACGGGTATTGATGATGATCAATTGTTAACAAAACACACTCGCCTTCAACAAGCAATCGAGCGCCATCGTAATGATATTCAGACACCTTACGATATTTTGCAATTCGTCGGCGGGTTTGAAATTGTTCATATGGTTGGTGGCATG
>CAMQZF010000113.1 GCA_947039525.1 uncultured Photobacterium sp.
GGTCGTTTTTTTCCTCATCATTTTCAGATAGTAAATGAAGGGTTATCTGATAAAAATATTCAGCCTGTGAACGCTCAACAATCGTTTGTGTACATGGGAGAGCCTTTTTCTATGAGGGCAAAAGTGTACGCGATGCCTAAAAAAGGGAAAGGTGTTCAGGACGCGGTGCGCAATTACCATCTTTTTCCAAAAGGCGACACAGCACAGTTTGAAACGGTTGCTTGGCATTCTGATTTTGCCGCGCAGTCCACATCGTCTTTTTTGAATTTAAGAGAAAGTACGGCGCGTTTATTGCCATACTCTCTCTCTGAAGGGATTGGATGGGCGCCAAATTGGAGTCAGGATAAGAATCAAAAGAGTGTGATGTCATGGCAACGCGATGTTTGTTTTACTCGTAAAGGCGATAAACGACAAGCGTGCCAAAGTTTGCCTGATTTATCACAGGTGACTCAACCGGATGGGCATTTTCCTGATTTATTATTTGCGGTTCGTCAGCGTTGTTTTGATGCGAATAAAACACCGATTCAATCTGACTCATTATTAAACACGCTTTTTGAAGCGGAAGGGGAAGAAGGGCAATTCGGTGACATTGGAATGATGGATGTACGCTATGGGCGATTACGGTTAGATAATGCGCAATCTCGATTTGATCAGTCCGTTGTCATTCCTGCTCGTGCTGAGTATTGGAATCGGGATCACAAAGGTTTTGTTTTAAACGATAAGGATGATGTATCAAAAGTGATAGCAAAGGATAATTATTGTAAGCAAATACTTTGGTCTGATTCCCAAGCGAATGGTGTGTCTCAGTCTATTTTTAATGGGAATGGAAAATTGAAGCAGGGGCGTTCCGATTCATTATCGGTCGATCCACAACGTCACGATTTTTATCGAGAGCAAGTTCAATTTTGGTTACAATTAACAGAAAAAAATCAACATGCTGATAATAAAGAAAAAGTTACCTGTGTTGATATGCAAGATGATCCACTTTTTTACCCTTGGTTACAATACAATTGGCAAGGTGTGGGTGATGATAATCCGTCTACCGTTGTGGTGTTTGGTGGAATGGGCAGTCATGATCGAGTGATTTATCGCGGTGAGAAAAATTTTCACTCATTACTTCAATGAATAGAAGATATTAATGATGAAAAGTTAGCAATACACTTGCCTTGTGTCGCTTTTAGCCCCTTGATACATTTATGACGTTTTTATTGAGCTGCAGGATTAGCCGAGAACTATGTTTAAAAAACTGCGTGGTATGTTTTCTAACGATTTGTCCATCGATTTAGGGACAGCAAATACTCTTATTTATGTAAAAGGACAGGGGATTGTGTTGGATGAACCGTCGGTGGTGGCAATTCGCCAAGACCGCGCGGGCGGCACAAAAAGTGTGGCGGCAGTTGGGCATGAAGCCAAACTGATGCTAGGACGTACACCAGGAAATATTGCGGCAATTCGTCCGATGAAAGACGGTGTGATTGCCGATTTTTACGTAACAGAAAAAATGTTGCAGCACTTTATCAAGCAAGTTCACGACAACAGCTTTTTGCGTCCAAGTCCACGAGTCTTAGTGGCAGTACCTTGCGGTTCAACTCAAGTTGAGCGACGGGCGATTCGAGAATCAGCACAAGGTGCTGGAGCACGTGAAGTGTATTTGATTGATGAGCCGATGGCCGCGGCAATTGGTGCGGGTATGCCCGTTTCTGAAGCGACTGGCTGTATGGTGATTGATATCGGTGGTGGTACAACGGAAGTGGCCGTTATTTCACTCAATGGTGTGGTGTATTCCTCATCAGTACGCATTGGTGGGGATCGCTTTGATGAGGCAGTGATCAATTATGTGCGTCGTAATTACGGCAGCTTAATTGGTGAGGCTACGGCAGAGCGTATTAAGCATGAAATTGGTTCGGCTTACCCGGGTGATGAGGTGCTGGAAATTGAAGTGCGTGGTCGTAACCTTGCTGAAGGCGTCCCTCGTAGCTTTACCTTGAATTCCAATGAGATATTGGAAGCTTTGCAAGAGCCGTTAACTGGCATTGTGTCGGCCGTCATGGTGGCATTAGAGCAATGTCCGCCAGAATTGGCAGCGGATATTTCTGAGCGTGGCATGGTGTTAACGGGTGGCGGCGCGTTGTTGCGCGATTTGGATCGTTTGCTGACCGAAGAAACGGGCATTCCTGTTGTTGTTGCCGAAGATCCGTTGACCTGTGTGGCACGGGGTGGCGGTAAAGCGTTAGAAATGATTGACATGCACGGTGGCGATCTTTTTAGCGAAGAATGAGGTTTGACGATTTGAATTTGACAGGTTAACGCCAATGAAGCCCATGTTTGGCAGAGGCCCATCTCTGCAATTGCGCTTGTTTCTTGCCATTTTTGTGTCGGTCAGTCTTATGCTGGCCGACAGTCGTCTTGGTGCATTTACGAGTGTTCGTTATTTTTTAAATTCAATGGTTGCACCTTTGCAATACGCTGCGAATGTCCCTCGAGATATGTTAAGCAATATTGCCGTTCAATTCACCTCTCATCAACAATTGCTCCAAGATAATCAGCATCTCAAGCAAAGTTTGCTTATTCAGCAAAGCGATGTTTTGTTACTGAAACAATTAGAACAAGAGAACCAACGATTACGAGATTTATTGGGTTCTTTATTTGTGCGCAATGAACGTAAAGTCATTGCGGAAGTGATGGCAGTGGATTCAGATCCTTATAGCCATCAAATCATGATTGATAAAGGGCATGTTGACGGGGTTTATGAAGGTCAACCTGTCATCAATGATAAAGGCATTGTCGGGCAAATATCCTATGTCGGCGCGCATAACAGCCGTGTTTTATTGTTGACCGATCCCACCAGTGGGATACCCGTACAAATTTTGCGTAATGATATTCGTGCGATTGTGACAGGACGCGGTCAATTGGATCAGTTGCAATTGGATCATGTGCCGAGCAGTTCGGATATTCAAGTGGGTGATATGTTGGTGAGCTCTGGCTTGGGTGGGCGGTTTCCTGAAGGATATCCGATTGGACGAATCAGTGAATTTTCTTTTGATAATGAGCGTCCATTTGCCTTAGTAAAAGCCAATCCAGCGGTGGATTTTGATCGGTTACGTTATGTGTTGTTAGTCTGGCCGACTCCGCCTGTCACGACATTACCGATATTGAGCGAAGTGATCGCTGAACAATCGAGTACCTTGGTTAAGGAGTCAAAGTGATGAGTACGGATTCTCTACGCAGTCGTGTTTGGATCGCGAGCTCTTTTGTGATTGCCTTGATTTTACAAGCGGCACCCTGGCCTGGGGTTCTGGATGATTTTCGCCCAACTTGGGTTGTCTTGATTGTGTTATATTGGGTGTTGGCCTTGCCGCATCGTGTCAACATTGGTACGGCTTTGATTGTCGGGTTAGTTTGGGATCTGATGTTAGGATCAACGCTGGGTGTGCGTGGTTTTATGTTGGCGATTTTGTGTTATATCGTCGCGTTAAACTTTCAAGTCTTGCGTAATTTATCCTTATGGCAACAAGCGGTTTTAGTGGCGCTACTGACCTTAATGGGTAAATTGATTGAGTTTTGGGCTGAATATTTGGTCGCGCCAATTGAATTTGATCCCCACCGACTTAGTGCCATTGCATTGAATTTTTTGTTATGGCCATGGCTGTTTTTATTCATGCGTCGTATGCGAAGAAAACTGTCAATTCGTTAAGTTTCTCTTTCCTTAAGGGAATAATTGAGTTTTCCTAACGCTTCATCTCTAATATTTATGCAAAATAGGTATATTATGTCGTCTCCACAGTTATTTTTGGCTTCCGCTTCTCCACGTCGTTATGAATTATTAACGCAATTGGGGTATGGTTTTGAGCGTATTAAAGTCGATGTGGAAGAACAACATCAAGCCCATGAGTCCCCTCGAGAGTATGTTCAACGCTTATCCAAAGAGAAAGCGATGGCAGGGGTTGAGATTGCTACTTGTCATGCACCAGTGATTGGTGCGGATACGATTGTGGTGGTCGATAATGCCATTTTAGAAAAACCGATGGATTTTTCGGATTCGCAACGGATGTTGAGACTGCTTTCTGGTCGTTCACATCACGTCTTAACGGCGATTACGTTTGCAACGAAAGGTGATATTGAAACGCGATGCATTGATACCGAAGTCTGGTTTAAAACTTTGTCCGAACAAGAAATAAAAGAATATTGGCAAAGTGGTGAGCCGCAAGATAAAGCGGGCAGTTATGGTATTCAAGGCATTGGCGGTAAATTTATTGAGCGTATTCATGGCAGTTATTATGCGGTGATGGGGTTGCCTTTATTGGAAACCGACATCATGGCGAAACGATTTTTAGGATTGTAATTGTAGAGGCTAAGATGAGCACTGAGTTGCTAATCAACGTTACCCCAAGTGAAACGCGGGTAGCGATGATCCAAGGGGGTAATCTCCAAGAGATTCATATTGAACGTGAAGCGAAACGCGGCATTGTGGGTAATATTTACAAAGGACGCGTCAGCCGAGTATTACCCGGTATGCAAGCGGCTTTTGTTGATATTGGCTTAGATAAAGCGGCATTTTTACACGCATCCGACATTGTGCCTCACACTGAGTGTGTGTCGGAAAATGAAAAAAACCAATTTCAAGTTCGTGATATTTCGGAGTTGGTTCGTCAAGGCCAAGATTTAGTTGTACAAGTGGTGAAAGATCCCTTGGGTACTAAAGGGGCTCGATTAACAACGGATGTGACTTTACCTTCACGTTACTTGGTGTTTATGCCAGGGGCAAGTCACGTTGGGGTTTCTCAACGTATTGAAAGTGAAAAAGAACGTGATCGCCTTAAGAAAATTGTGGGTCACTACTGCGATAATTTGAGTGGTTTTATTATTCGTACTGCCGCAGAAGGTGCGGCTGATGATGAAATTGCGCAAGATGCGGCTTTTTTAAAGCATTTATGGCGTAAAGTGCAAGAGCGTCGTGTGAAATACAAAACTAAGTCCATGTTGTATGGGGAGTTGGGGTTAGCACAGCGTATTTTACGTGATTTTGTCGGCACGGAAATTGATATGATTCAAGTAGACTCTCGACAAGCGCATGATATATTGAAAGAGTTTACAGAAGAATTTGTTCCTGAGTTGGCAGAGCGTCTTTTCCATTATACGGGTGAGTTGCCGATTTTTGATTTGTACGATACCGAAACTGAAATCCAGCGTTCGCTCGATCGTAAGGTGGAATTGAAGTCTGGCGGGTATTTGATCATCGATCAAACTGAAGCGATGATGACAATTGATATCAATACTGGTGCGTTTGTTGGTCGTCGTAATTTGGAAGAGACGATTTTCAATACCAATATTGAAGCAACCAAAGCGATTGCACATCAATTACGATTACGCAATTTAGGTGGCATTATCATTATTGATTTTATTGATATGGTCTCGTTGGATCATCAAAAACGCGTGTTATCAGCATTAGAGCAAGCGCTATCTCATGACCGTGTGAAAACCAATATTAACGGTTTTACGCAGTTGGGATTGGTCGAAATGACGCGCAAGCGGACACGTGAGAGTATTGAGCATGTGTTATGTGGAACCTGTCCTACCTGTTTGGGTCGTGGTACGGTGAAAACCGTCGAAAGTGTGTGTTATGAAATTCTTCGTGAGATCACACGGGTCAATCGTGCGTACGATGCCGATCGATTCATTGTCTATGTATCACCTGCTGTAGCAGAGACACTGGCGTGTGAAGAGTCACATTCAATGGCAGAACTGGAAGTCTTTATCGGTAAAGAAGTCAAAATCAAAGCTGAGCCATTATACAGTCAGGAACAATTTGATGTCGTTATGATGTAATAATGGGTAAAGCTGTGTGACCGATTTTTCTGTACGGATATGGCGAGGTATTTTGTGGCTAGTACTGACGATGTTAGTACTGGCCGCAATCGTAATTACGGGTTTGCGTTTTGTCCTGCCTCACTTAAATGATTATCGACAACCAATTAGTCATTGGTTGTCTGAACAAACTCATATGACGATTCAGGTTTCTCAGATTGAAGGGCATTGGTACGCCTCAGGACCTGAGCTGTATTTGCATAATGTGGATGTGTCGGATGATGCCAATTCACCGCAACTTTTGCATTTGGGCAATGTGCGAGTGCAAATGAATTTATGGCAATCATTATGGCATTTCCACCCTGTTTTTGACGATATTCAATTAAGTCATTTGAATATTGATTTGATTGAATTCTCGCCTCATTGGTGGTCGTCCGAGAAAAGTTCGGGCAGATCGCAGCATGATGTTGCTGAAAAATTGAATGCTCTATTATTGATGCGCTTAGCCAATTTTTCGGTGATGGATTCGCAAGTTAAGCTGACGGTTCCCTCAGGGAAAGTGAAAACGTTAAATATTGACCAATTACGATGGCAAAACGATCGCCGAACTCACTTGATTGAAGGGCGAATCAGTGTCGTTGGGAGTCAATTGAATCATTTACAAATCATTGCAAACTTATCGGAATTGAATTCATTATCACAACTGCGCGGGCAGATTTATGTGAAAGGGGAGAATATTTCGTTGGTGCCTTGGTTAAGTCACTATATTGATAAAAAAACGCAATTAACACCGAGTCATATCAATTTTGAAAGTTGGTTGGATTTGGCGCATGGCCGTATTGAACAAGTGATGATTCAAGCCAACAAAGGGTATCTAGGTTGGCAACGTGATGGACGAAAGCACCAAACAACGTTAAAAACAGGATTATTGGTGTTATCGCCCATTTTGAATCATAAGGCTTGGATGGTACAAGCTGAAAACATCGTGGCATTGACCGATAAAAAGGCGTGGCCAAAATTGCATGTTGCCGCTTTTTGGTCGCCAGAGCAATGGCGATTGAATGTGTCTCAGGTACAGCTGTCGGCATTAAGTCCATGGATCGATTTATTTTCATTACCTCCCTTAGCGAGAGAGTGGATGTCACACTTACAACCGAAAGGGGCACTGAAAGATATTCGAGTTCTCGGTAAACCGAATCAACCTCCTGACTTTTCGTTGCAATTTTCTCATGTGGCATTAAAGCAATGGGCTCTGTTACCTGGAATCCACCGTTTGTCTGGTGTGATTGCTGGAAATATGGCTCAAGGTCATGTGACGCTGGATTTAAATCACGATGTATTGCCGTATGGTTCGGTTTTTCAAGCACCACTGATCGTTAATCAAGGTGCGGTGAATGCGTATTGGAAAATGAATAAAAAAGGCTGGTCACTGTGGAGTGATCATGTTGATGTGAAAACGCCAGATTTGAATGTTAATGGTGTTTTTCGTTTGGATGTTCCAGTTAATCAATCACCTTGGTTATCATTTTATGCTAAGGCTGATTTAAAAGATGCGGGCAGTACATGGCGTTATTTACCTCGTTTGGCATTAGGTAATAAGTTAACTCGTTATTTATCAAAATCCTTACAAGCAGGGCAAGCTCAACATGCTCAATTACTGTGGTATGGGCGTTTATCTCAATTCCCTTATGCACATCATCAAGGTATTTTCCAAGCTCAAGTGCCTTTAACGCATACTCGGTTTCATTTTGGTGATGGTTGGCCGGTCTTAACTGATGTGAAATTGGATCTGCTTTTTCAAAATGATCGTTTATTTTTAAATGGATCTCATGCTAACACCTTGGGTGCGATTGCCCATCGCATTACAGGAGAGGCCGATTTAACCGCGAATGGGCAGCTAAAACTGGCGATTTCTGCCTCTGCATTAGGGGCTGATGTTACACATTACATGGATAACAGCCCATTAAAAGCCTCGGTTGGTGCGGCGTTGCAACAAGTGAATGTTCGTGGTCCAATTCATGCTAATTTTCAATTGTTGGTCCCTTTTGATGATGCGCCTGTTAAAGCGTGGGGTAATGCTCAATTTTTAGACAATCAAGTTCGTTTAAAAACGCCACAATTAACCTTGAATCACGTTCGTGGATCACTGTTCTTTGATAATGCCAAATTGCGTATAACCGATTTAAGCGCCACATTATTCCATCAGCCTGTTCGAATTGATTTAACAGGAAAGAACACCTCGAAGGCGTATCAATTAGGGGTTAATGTGAGTGGGGTAGGGCGTATTTCTGATCTGCCTGAATCAATAAAACCCTTGGTTGCGCCTTATGTTTCAGGGGTTTCAGATTGGCAAACTCAGGTACGGGTGAATATTTCACCTAATGATGTGGCGTATAAAGTTCATGGGATGGTGCCATTAAGTAAACTGAGCACTCATTTACCGTATCCGCTTATGTTGTCATCGGGTACGTCAGAAACAGCAAATATTTGGGTTTCAGGTAATGGAAGAAGCTTAAAGACGAAAGTGGTGCTACCACAGCTTTCTTATCAAGCCAATATTTCGCTTACATCCAAGACGCCAACCATCACGACCAGTTTATTGCAATTGGGGCATCAGATGGAAAGTGTTCCTTTTGCACTGTTGCAAGGTAATCGTATTGATGCTGATTGTGCCAAATTGAATGTGGATCACTGGTTCTCGGTGATATCAAAGTTTGATCATGCTTGGAATCTATCACATCCGATTCAGAAAAAAGCGTTTTCTAATCAGAGTGTAGCGTTTGTGTTGCCAATGCCTACGAATGTATCGACTCAAATTGGACAATTAACCTTAGGTGGTTTGTTATGGAAAGACGTCAATGTCATCGCCCGACGCGAAGGGAATCGATGGACCGTTTATTTAGCGAGTAAAGAAACGCAAGGAAAAGTGGTATGGCAGCCTAATGTGCCATTAAATATTCATCTTTCCAGTGTGCATTTTTCTATGCCTCCATTTCGAGCGTTAACGACAACATCGGAAACATCAAACAAGATGAAAACGTTACCCGTGAATCCGGAATGGGTGACACCATTTGATCGA